>JBAQMW010000063.1:0-9921 GCA_049303155.1 Thermodesulfobacteriota bacterium
TTCTACGCTACTTTTCAAACGACATGGCGATAGACTTAGGCACTGCCTCTACCCTCATATTCGTGAAGGGCAAGGGCATAGTATCGAACGAACCCTCGGTCGTAGCCGTCAAAAAAGACGGAAAAGGCAGGAGAGTCCTCGCCGTCGGCAAAGAGGCGAAGGCCATGCTCGGCAAAACGCCCGGAAACATATCCGCCATAAGGCCGCTCAAGGACGGAGTAATAGCGGACTTCGAAGTAACGGAAGAGATGCTTAAATACTTCATCGCCAAGGTTCATAACCGCCGCCACCTCGTAAGGCCGAGGATAATAATAGGCGTGCCGTCCGGCATAACGCCGGTCGAGATGAGGGCGGTAAAGGAATCGGCCTATTCCGCCGGAGCCGGAGAGGTTTACCTCATAGAAGAGCCCATGGCCGCGGCCATAGGCGCGGGGCTTCCCATAACAGAACCATCGGCCAACATGATAGTGGACATAGGCGGAGGCACCTCCGAGATAGCCGTAATATCCCTTGCCGGGATAGTACGGGCGAAATCTTTACGGGTCGGCGGCGACAAACTCGACGAAGCGATTGTTCATTTCATAAAGAGAAAATTCAACCTCGCTATCGGAACGGGCGTCGCGGAGAACATAAAGATGACTATGGGACTTGCCATGGGAGAGGAAGAAGAGCGGACAATTGAGATAAAAGGCTCGAACCTCGTAACCGGCATCCCGACGACCATACAGATTACCGGGGCCGATGTAAAAGAGGCCATGATGGAACCGATAAACGCCCTTGTCGAAGCCATTAAGCAAGTCTTGGAAGCCACTCCGCCTGAACTCGCCGCCGACATGGTTGACAAAGGGATAGTGCTCGCCGGAGGCGGCGCTCTCATAAAAAATCTCGACGTAGTGTTGAGGGAAGAAACGAAGCTCCCCGTAACCATAGCCGAAGACCCGCTTACCTGCGTGGTGCGTGGCGCGGGCAAGGTGCTTGACGAAATCAGACTCTTAAGGGACGTCACCATACAGAACTGAAATGACCTCATTTGTAAAGAAACACCGGGTTGTCATCGTATCCGTTCTTCTTTGCCTCTTTTCGCTCTACCTCGTCTCCACTCCGAGAAGCGGGACGGGCGGAGAAATCATCGTAAGAAAAGCCGTGCTCTTCTTCGCCGTGCCGCTCAAGAGCGCCGTTAACGCCGTCCGGGAAACTGCGAAAAACACATGGACCGGCTACATATTCCTCGTAAACGTTAAAAAAGAAAACGACGAACTCAAGAGTTCCCTCGGCTACATCAAAGAAGAAAACAACACACTCCGCGAAACCCTCGCCTTAAGAATCAGAATTAAAACCCTCGAAGACTTCGGCTCCGAACATCGTTTGAAAGGCGTGACCGCCGAAGTCCTTAGCGTAAGCGGCCTCGGAGGAAGCTCCGGCTGGACGAGGACCATGCTCATAGACAGGGGCGAAAACGACGGCATACAACCGGACATGCCCGTAATAAGCCATGAGGGAGTCGTCGGAAGAATAATAATCGCCGGCAAGACCACGTCCACCGTGCTTCTCTTAACCGACCCGAGATTCAACATAAACGCCGTTGCGCAAAGGACAAGACTTCGCGGCATCGCAGGAGGCTCAAGCGACGCCGTAACGCTCAAATACATAAACCGCCTTGCCGACATAGCCGTTGGAGACGTAATCTTGACGGCCGGACTCGCCGGCATCTTCCCCAAGGGTGAACCGATAGGCACGGTCATAAGCGTCGAAGAGGACAAAGACAACTTCTTTAAAGACGTCCGGTTAAGACCTGCCGCCGACATAGCGAACATGGAAGAAGTCCTCGTCTTAACCGCAGCCCCCGGCGTGCTTACCTCGCTTGACGAGACGGAAAAAAGGGTTACCCCCTTTTCCAAAGGGGGGTCGGGGGGGATTAGGGATAATATCAAATGAGAAACTTTTTCATATTCCTGCCCATAACCGTCATCTACCTTTCTCTCAGGACAACGCTCCTTCCGCACCTGCCTCTGCCTGACATAACGCTTCTCGCGGTATTTTACGCCGTAACGCGTAGAGCCGCGATATCCGGCGCGTTCCTGGCCTTCACGCTCGGCTACGTGGAGGACGTGTTTTTGGGCAGTATCATCGGAAGCGCGTCGTTCGGCCTCGTCGCGGCGTTCATGGCGGCGCACCTCCTCGAGAGATGGGTGGATTTTTCGTCAAGTTTGGTAAGGGCGTTAACGAGCCTCGCGCTCTCCCTGATAAAAGGACTGTCCGTCTACTTGATACTGCGTTCCAACGGCTTCGAGGCCGGCATACTCCCTGTCTTCGCCATAGCCGCAACGACCGCCGTGGTAACCGGGTTCGCCTTTTCCCTTTTCATGAAGGCCGAAAAGGCCGTGGCGCGTTTTGAAGGAAGGGCGCTGTAAATGGCTACGTATTTCGGAGACAAAGAGCCGGCGGAACTCAAAGACAGGATAATTCCATGCATCTGGGTCATAGCCATAGCCTTTGCCGCGCTCTTCTTCAGATTCTGGTACCTTCAGGTAATAAGGTCAAACTACTTCACGGAACTTTCCCTCAGTAACCGCATACGAATCGCCAAGGCCCACGCCCCGAGGGGATTCGTTTACGACAGAAACGGCATTCTTCTGGCGGAATCACGGCCCGGGTTCGATCTCGCGGTGGTGCCTGAAGACGTAGAAGACTGGGATAAAACCAAATTACTGCTTAAAAAACTCACAGGCATAGACGAAGACGAAATCAAGGCGAAAATTAAAGAATCCAAACTGCGCCGCCCCTATCACTCCATACGCCTTAAAGAAGACGTCTCGTGGGAAGAAATGGCCCGCGTAAAGGCGAGCGAATACGAACTGCCGGGCGTGGTGATAGAGGTAAGCCCTAAAAGGAATTACGTCTTCGGCGAGGCGACTGCCCATCTCATAGGCTACGTCGGAGAGATAAACGACAAGGAATACGCCGAACTCAAAAAGAAAGTTACCCCCTTTTCCAAAGGGGGGTCGGGGGGGATTGAAGACAACCCCTATGCCTTAGGCGACGTAATAGGCAAATACGGCCTCGAATCGGTCTTTGAAAACGAACTCAAGGGCGCGGACGGCGGCAAGAGGATAGAGGTGGACGCCCACGGAAGAGCCATGAGGGTCATAGAGGCAACCCCCCCCTCCTCCGGGCAAAACATCAGCCTTACGATAGACATATTGGCGCAGATGGCGGCGTACGAGGCCATGAAAGACAAATCCGGCGCTGTCGTCGCATTAGACCCGCGAAACGGAGCGGTGCTCGCCATGGTAAGCGCTCCGGGCTTCGACTCCAACGCCGTAAGCGCCGGCATCGGCGCGGAGGAGTGGGAGGCGATAATCAAAAACCCTCTTAAGGTCTTGAACAATAAAGCCATACAAGGCGCCTACCCTCCGGCCTCCACCTTTAAACTCATAACCGCCGCGGCCGCGCTCGAAAAAAACGTCATAACGCGAGAGACAAGGATATTTTCCGGGCCTTCCTTCAGATTCGGCAACAAGGAATTCCGCGACTGGAAGGAAGAGGGACACGGCATAATAGACGTTCACACGGCGATAGTGGAATCGGCCGATACGTTCTTTTACCAGGTGGGGCTCAAGACCGGAATCGAAGGCCTGGCCGAATACTCGCGTAGATTCGGACTCGGCGAAAAAACCGGGATAGAGCTTAAAAACGAAAAACCCGGCCTTGTCCCGACCACGGCCTGGAAGAAAAAGGCTCTTGGAACGCAGTGGTACGAAGGAGAGACCGTTTCGGTGTCCGTCGGACAAGGCTATATGCTCGCCACGCCGCTCCAGATGGCGAACGCCTTCGCCTCCATGGCGAACGGAGGAAAAATCTACCTCCCCCGGATTATCGAAAAAATAGAAACGTCCGGCGGCACGGTCATAAAGGAATTCACTCCGACGGAAAAGTCCTCTACCGGCATCTCGCCGCAAACAATCTCGCTCCTCGTCAACGCGTTAAGAGGCGTTGTGACCGAAGACCACGGCACGGCAAGGTCTTTGGACGTTCCGAACTTGAAAATAGCCGGAAAGACAGGCACGGCGCAGGTGGTTAAACTCAAAGAAAGAATAAAGAACATAAAACTAATCCCCTATGAATTCAGAGACCACGCGTGGTTCGTGGGTTTCGCCCCATACGACGACCCGAAGATAGCGGTAGCCGTAATAGTCGAGCACGGAGGATTCGGCTCGGCCGCGGCGGCGCCTGTGGCGCTCAAGGTTATACAGGCGTACCTCGGAGCGGCCGAAAAAACGCCGGCGCCGGAGAAAAAGGTTACCCCCTTTTACAAAGGGGGGTCGGGGGGGATTAAAGAAACCACCGGAGGCGGTCTATGATAGACAGGCGCTACATTGCCCATCTCGACTGGCTTATAATAGGCATCACAGTCATCCTTTCTCTCATGGGCATAGCGACGATATTCAGCGCGACCTTCGCGCAAGACGCGCATTTTTACAAAAAGCAGTTTTCATGGCTCGTCATCGGGCTTTTCATAATGATACCGGTTATAGCAATCAACTACTCGCACCTTTCACGTTTCGGCTACGTAATATTCGCTGCCGCCATATTGAGCCTCATCCTCGCCCTAACAATCGGACGCACTGTCGCCGGAGCGCAGAGATGGATATCCTTGGGCTTTTTGTCTTTCCAGCCCTCGGAATTCGCCAAAATCGCCTTTATCATAGCTTTAGCCAAACACTTAAGTTCCGTAAGAGTGCCGCCAAAGGGGCTCGACTTCAAGGAACTTATCACCCCGCTCGTAATACTTTTCATACCTTTTATTCTCATAGCCAAGCAGCCCGACCTCGGCACGGCTCTCATATTCGCGGCAATATTCGCGTCCATGACTCTCATGATGAAGATAAGGCTCAGGGTGCTCCTGACGGCCGCCTTCGCAATGGCAGTCGTGATACCTCTCTCGTGGGGACACTTGAAGGCCTACCAAAAGGCGCGGGTCTTGAGCTTCCTGGACCCGTCAAAAGACCCTTTAGGGAGCGGTTATCACATAATACAATCTAAGATAGCCGTAGGATCGGGCGGGCTTATCGGCAAGGGCTTCACTCAAGGAACTCAAGGCTCTCTCATGTTCCTTCCTGAGCACCACACGGACTTCATATTCTCCATCTTATCCGAAGAGTGGGGCTTCATTGGAGTAATGGCGGTGATGCTTCTTTTTCTTACGTTGATATTAAGAGGCATGGACGTCGTGCGAAACGCAAAAGACAGGTTCGGATTCCTCGCCTCCTTCGGTATAATCTCGATGCTCTTCTGGCACGTAACGATTAACCTCGGCATGGTAACGGGGCTTCTTCCGGTCGTCGGAGTGCCTCTGCCGTTTTTCAGCTACGGAGGATCTTTCCTCGTGACCGTCCTTATCGGCATAGCGCTCTTGGTGAACATACACATGAGGAGGTTCTCGCTCTGAGAGACTCCGGCGGAATCAAAAAAAAGGCCGCGCTTTTCATCTCAACCGGTGCGCTCGCCGGATATATTCCCTTCGCGCCCGGCACCGCCGGAACCCTATGGGGAGTGTTGCTTTTTTACGGCCTTGAAGGCACAGGCCCGATGCTTTGGGCGGCCTTTCTTATCGTTATAATCCTCTTTGCAATAGCCGTCTCGAACGAAGCGGAAAAACACCTGCAAAAGAAAGACCCCAAAGAGATAGTCATAGACGAAATAGCCGGCTATGCCATGGCTACGGCGTTCCTGCCGTTTACGCTTTTAAACGTCATATTGGCCTTTATTCTTTTCAGGTTTTTTGATATCCTTAAGCCGTTCCCCATACGTTGGATAGAAAGACGCTTCCCCGGCGGGTGGGGCATAGTGTTGGACGACTGCGCCGCAGGAATATTCGCGAATATCGCGTTACAGGTTATACTAATGTATGTCCTATGAAAAAGCGCAAGGGTAATGTCCCTGGAACTAAAAAATCCGGGCTATATGATGTTTCGGTGTGTCCCCACACCGAAACCCCGGAATTAACGGAGATTGCCCGTAAACTCGTAAAAAAAGGGCTTACCATCGCCGTTGCCGAGTCCTGCACAGGCGGGCTTCTTTCGAGCGTCCTTACGAACGTCCCGGAAAGTTCCACATGGTTCAAGGGCGGGGTCGTGGCTTACACAAACGAAGTCAAAAAGCGGATTTTGGGAGTAAAGGCGGGAACGCTGAAAAAATACGGAGCTGTCTCCGAAGAAACCGCCTTGGAGCTCGCCAAGGGCGTAAGAGAAAAACTTAAAACCGACATAGGCATATCAGTAACAGGCCTTGCCGGACCTGGCGGAGGCACGAAAAAAACCCCTGTCGGAACAATATTCATAGGCGTTGACGACGGCAAGGAAACGCTCGTAAAAAGACTTAATCTGAAAGGATCGAGGGTTAAGATAAAAAAAAAGGCTGTCCAAGCAGCGCTTCGCTTTCTTAAAGGGCTTCTACGGTAAATAACCTTGGCCAACGTCCGCGCATTCATAGCAATAGAGATACCGGAGGAAATAAAAAAAGAGATTTCCTCGATTCAAGACGAACTCAAAAAGAGTTTGGGCAAAACGCCCGGCATATCGTGGGCGCGGCCCGCGACCACGCACCTTACCCTTAAATTCCTCGGAGACGTTCCCGAGGAAAAAATAGGGGATATAGAAGAGGCGTTAAGGCTTTCAACGCGAGGGATAAAGGCCTTTACCGTTTCCGTCACTGGCATAGGCGGCTTTCCGAACCTCGAAAACCCACGGGTTCTTTGGGCCGGGATTCAAGAAAGCGCGGAACTTGAAAACCTTCACGTAGCCATGGAAAACAGCCTTTATGCCGTTGGATTCGAGAAAGACGAAAAGCCTTTCAGACCGCACCTTACGCTTGCTCGAATTAAGAGTCCGGTTGAAGGTAAAAAACTTTCGAAAGCCATAAAGGAACTTAGAACGGACATCAATGCGGATTTTATTGCCGATTCCGTGATATTATTCAAAAGCGAACTGTCTTCAAGAAGGGCCGTGCATACGCCTATTGCGAAGACAATTCTTGGACAAGTAACGACGCGGCGCGTGAATGAAAATCAAAATTAAGGTGTAATCTTTCATCAAAAAATAAGATACCGGAATTTTTATCTTTGATTTTTGACTTTTAATTTTTCGACGCATCACGCGCATATAACAACATAAAAAGGAGGATATGAAATGTCAACGCAACCGAGTCAGGAAAAGAATAAAGCGATAGAGCTGGCGATAGGCCAGATAGAAAAGCAGTTTGGAAAAGGCTCCATAATGAGGCTCGGCAAGGGCGTTCTCTTACCGGACATCTCGGTAATACCGACCGGCTCGCCCGCGATAGACGCGGCTTTAGGAGTTGGCGGAGTGCCGAGGGGCAGGGTCGTCGAGATATTCGGGCCGGAGTCTTCCGGCAAGACAACCTTGACGCTCCACATAATAGCCGAGGCGCAAAAGCAGGGAGGCACGGCCGCATTTGTCGACGCCGAGCACGCCCTTGACATCGGATACGCCAAGAAACTCAAGGTAAACACAGAAGACCTCCTCCTCTCCCAACCCGATACAGGGGAACAGGCCCTGGAAATAACCGACATGCTCATCAGGAGCGGCGCGGTGGACTTAATCGTCATAGACTCGGTCGCGGCTCTCGTTCCGAGGGCCGAACTCGAAGGCGAGATGGGGGATTCGCACATGGGGCTTCACGCGAGACTCATGAGCCAAGCCCTTAGAAAACTTACGGCCAACATAAGCAAAAGCAAAACCTGCGTGATATTCATAAACCAGATACGCCATAAGATAGGCGTTATGTTCGGAAGCCCGGAGACCACCACCGGCGGAAACGCGCTTAAGTTCTACGCCTCCGTAAGGCTGGACATAAGGAGAATCGCGGCGATAAAGTCAGGGGACGTCGTCATAGGCAACAGGACAAGGGTCAGGGTCGTGAAGAATAAAATCGCCCCGCCCTTCAAAGAGGCCGAATTCGACATACTCTACGACGAGGGCATATCGAGGGAGGGAGACTTGATAGACCTCGGCGTAAAAGCCGAGATCGTCGAGAAAAGCGGCTCGTGGTTCGCCTACAACGGCGAGAGGATCGGCCAGGGAAGAGAAGCCGCGAGGGTGTATCTCAAGGAACATCCTAAGACCGCGGCCGACCTCGAGGAAAAAATCCGCCAGAGTTTCGGCATAAAGAAAAAAGAAGAGAAAGAAGAAAAGAAAGAAGAAAAGAAAAAGAAGGAGGACTGAGAAAGATGGCGATAGATCTCGTGGCGGTGCTTAATTTCGCCGTAAAAGAAGGGGCGTCCGACGTGCATATAAAGGCGGGGCTGCCTCCGATATTGAGGGTACACGGGGAACTCGTGCCCATAAAAAATCACCCGAGAGTCGCGCCGGACGAAGCGTCCCAATGCGCCATGAAACTCATGAACGAGAGGCAGACGGAAACATTCCGCGCCATGCAGCAGGTGGATATCGCCTACAGCGTCCCCGGTCTCGGAAGATTCAGGATAAACGTCTTCCAGCAAAGAGGCGCCGTGGGAATAGTCCTGCGCGTCATACCCATGGTCATAAAGCCGTTCGAGGAGTTGCACCTGCCGAGGGTTTTAGAAAAACTGGCGGCCGAGATCAGGGGGCTTATACTCGTTACTGGCATCACAGGAAGCGGAAAATCCACCACCCTCGCCTCCATAATAGACCATATCAACAACAGCCACTCGGCCCACATAATATCGGTCGAAGACCCTATTGAGTTCCTTCACAGGGACAAGAAATGCATCGTAAACCAGAGAGAGATAGGCGTTGACGCGAGGAGTTTCTCCGAGGCATTGAGAGGCGCGCTCCGGCAGGACCCGGACGTCATAATGGTCGGCGAGATGCGGGACATGGAAACAATCGAGATAGCGCTCACGGCGGCCGAAACCGGGCACCTCGTTCTCTCGACCCTCCACACCATAGACGCCATGGAAACCATAAACAGGATAGTCTCGGTCTTCCCTCCGTACCAGCAAAAGCAGATAAGGATACAACTGGCCGGAGTCATGAAAGGCATCATCTGCCAGAGGCTCTTGCCGACAAAAGACGGCAAAGGCAGGGTGCCTGCCATAGAGGTGCTCATATCCACGTCGAGGGTCAGGGAATGCATAGAGGACAAGGAAAAGACCAAGGAGATTCCCGACGCCATAACAAAGGGCTACACGACGTACGGGATGCAGACCTTCGACCAGTCTCTCCTCTACCTCCTGCATAAAGATTTAATCAGCTACGACGAGGCGCTCCGGCAGGCCACCAATCCCGACGACTTCGTACTCAAGGTTAAAGGCATTACGGATACCGGCGACACAGGATGGAAGGAAATGGCCGATGAAAAACAAACTCCGGAGCAAAAGCCTACTCCGGGCGGCGGTGGCGGAGACATAGAAAGATTTTAGGGGTAATCCTCTCCAATGGGGCGGCCGCATGAAAAAAAGATAAAAGGAAAAAAACAGCCGAGCAACGGGGTAAAAGAGGCCGCGCTCCGGCTTCTCTCGTTCAGGGCGCACACGGAGAAAGAACTCCGGAGAAAACTCGTTAAAAAAGGATTCCCGGCCATTGAGATAGCCGCAATAACCGAAAAACTAAAAAAACTCGGATACTTGGACGACAGGGTCTTTTCGAAAATCCTCGCCGCGTCGAGAAGCAAGAATAAAAACTGGGGCAGAATCAAGATAGCGGCCGAACTCAGGGATAAAGGTGTCGAACGCGACATCATACAAGAGGCCATAGGCTGGCTCGGGCCGAAAGAAGAACGAGAGTCGGCAAAGAACGCCTTTGAAAAATGGAGCGCGGCAAAGCGCGTGGCACGCCCGCTTCAAAAAGACGACCTCGTTCGGGCAATAAGGCATCTTTGCGCGAGAGGATTTTCTCAGTCTATCGCGCTATGCGCGGC
>JBAQMW010000064.1:0-2541 GCA_049303155.1 Thermodesulfobacteriota bacterium
ATATTCGACGGCGCGCTCCGGCAGGCGCGCCACATGGAAGAGACCTCGAACGCGGTAAACGAGGTCAAAAACCTCGCCAACGACGTCGCGGAAAAGGTTACGGACGCGGCGAACGCTTCGCAGAAGGTCAACTCCATGGTCCAGCGCGGCGCAAACACCTCGACCGGCGCCATAGAAAAGATGGAGAACGTTTTCACGGGAATAGAAAAGACCGAGACCGCGGCCGAGCGGCTTCGGGAAAAACTCGGCGACATACCGAAGATACTCGACGTGATAACCCACGTGTCGAGACAGACCGACCTCCTCGCCCTTAACGCCACAATCGAGGCCAGCAAGGCAGGAGAACACGGAAGAGGGTTCGCTCTCGTGGCCGAAGAGGTGAGACGCCTGGCCGACAACACCAACAGGAGCGTGGACGACGTATCGAGGATAGTGAAGGACATATTCTCCGAGGTCGAAAAAGTAGTGTCCACGGCCAACGAGGGCGCCTCGAGCGTAAAGGAAGGAAGAGACGACCTCCGTAAGATACGCGACATATTCAGCGAAATAACGGAATACACCTCCGCCGTCGTCGAGAAGGCCAACAACATATTGGCCCTTACGCAAAAACAAAAAGAAATGTCCGAAAAGACGGTCTTGACCATCGAGGAGGTCGCCAACATAACCCGGCAAAACCTCTCCGCCACCGAACTCATGGACAAGGCGGTCGAAAGGCACGGTATGGCCATAGGGGAAACCTTGACTGCGTCCGGAAACCTCTCCGAACTTGCCGAAGAACTAAAGAACGTGGCTTCGGGGTTCAAGGCCGATTAGCAATGACTCCAGCGGGAGACATACTTTTATTCGATATCGGCAAAAGGCTTTTCCGCCTCGACATAAACTCCGTTGAATGCGTGATGGAGGCGGAAGACGTCTTTTTCATGCCGGGCCTTCGTCCGCCCGTCATGGGAGTAGTAACATACAGGGGCGAGCCGGTTACGGTCGTTAACGTTAAAGAGATTTCCGGCGATACCGGAACGTTTGAGAAGCCTTATATCATAATAATCGCCGGAGACGGAAAAAAGACCGTCGGGCTCTGCGTGGGCGGAAAAAAACCGACCTTCGCGCGCTCCGGCGAAGAAAACCGCTCCGCCGGAGGCATTAAAAACACGGAGGTTAACGGTGCGCCCGCCGAACTTCTCAACTGGATGGAACTCTATGACGAAACAAGAAAAATCCTCTCCAGACCCGCTTGACGCCGGTACCCACGCGGCCGGAAATAGAAAAGTCCTGATAGTGGACGACGACGCCTTCTTTCTGGAAGTGCTTTACGACATCGTATCCAAGGCCGGCTACGAAATCGTTGGCGTCGCCGAAAACGGCGAAGACGGCGTGAACAAGGCCCGCCTGCTCAATCCGGACATAGTCATGCTCGACATCATCATGCCTGTTAAAAACGGCCTCGTGGCCGCCAAAGAGATAAAGGCGTCGCATCCCTTGATAAAGATAGTCATGTGCACGAGCCTCAAGGACGCGATGTTCGTAAAAGAAGCGGACGCATGCGGCGTATCCGCGTACATAAAAAAACCCTTTAGCGAGGCGGACGTATTAACGGCCCTCAAGGGGCTTGATTTTTAGACGCCGGAGACTTCAGGCATGAACGAATCCCCTTACAAGGCCCTTTATTTGCAAGAGATGTCGGAGAGGCTTTCCGGCATAGAGAAGGGGCTTCTGTCTCTTGAAACCTCGAACAAAGACAAAACCGTTGTCGACGCCCTTTTCAGGCACTATCATTCGATAAAAGGCATGAGCGCGTCCATGGGTTTTGAGCCTATAAAAGTCCTCGCCCACCTGCAAGAAGACGCGCTTGAAGGATTCAGAAGCGCCGGGTCTTTCCCGGGCAAGGCCACAATCTCCATCCTCTTCGAATGCCTTGACGCGTTAAGACAATTCCTCCTCATGGTCGAAAACTCGGAAGCGCTCAAACTCGATATTGCGCCACTCATGAAAAGGCTTAAAGAATCGGCCACAGCGGACAATGAATCTCCGCCAAGACCTAATGCCGAACCGGCGAAAGAGATTCCGGCCGGAATAATCCCGTCCATGCAAATATCCCGCACCATGAAGGTGGACGCCGGGGTTTTCGATTCGCTCCTCAAGACGACGGGAAACCTCCTTACCGCTCTTTCCGGCCTTAAGAGTTACTCCTCTGCCGTGCGTTCGATAAAGCTCAAAGACCTCGCGCACGAACTGGAAAAATCCATAGAAGAACTCAACTCCGACATACTCTCCGCGCGAATGCTCCCCTTCGGAGACCTTACGCAGAATCTTCCGAGGATAGTACGCGACATATCCGCGAGATACGGTAAAGAGGTGGACCTCGTGGTGGAAGGCGCGGACATAACCCTCGACAGGGCGATACTCGAAGGCATGGGAGACCCCCTCGTGCACATCATGAAAAACGCCCTTGACCACGGCATCGAGCCGGTTGCGGAACGGAAGAAAGCCGGAAAGCCCGAACGCGGCACTATAACCGTAAAGGCGTCGCAGAAAAAAGACATG
>JBAQMW010000065.1:0-6164 GCA_049303155.1 Thermodesulfobacteriota bacterium
GATTAAGGAAAAAGGAATAATCCTTGCCATGAAAGGGCCGGTGGAGAAAAAACTTTCCTCTGAACTCGATGAATATCAAAAGCACGGGAAATATCCTTTTAAACTGCACGAGATAACCCCTCCTTTCAGTCCCTCTAAGACCGCTATTATAATATTCCATGTTCGCTGATTGTTCCACGTGGAACATAAGGGGATAGACAGGCGGGGTACCCACCGGGGAACCCCGACCCACTCTTCGAGTGGGTACCCCGAAGAATGGGTCGGGAAGGGTCGCCTGTCCTGAAATTGTTCCACGTGGAACATAAGAGATGAATTCCTGTATCTGTATTCCATGTTCAACAGTGTACGGTTTTATTTTGGCAGGGATTTGGAGAGAATCGAATCAAGCGGCGCCCTTGTGCAGAAAAAGCTTGAAATAACATTGTGATATGGTAGAATTTGCCAAAGTATGGGTAGAATAATAGCTATAGCCAATCAAAAAGGCGGAGTCGGCAAAACCACGACCGCGATAAATCTTTCCGCGTCCCTCGCTGTCGCCGAAAAAAAGGTTTTGCTTGTTGACTTCGATCCGCAGGGAAATACCACGAGCGGCGTAGGGGCTTCGGTAAAAGAGCATGAAGCAGGAATCTATGACGCGATAATAAACGGAAAAAATATAAGAGAGCTTTTCGTTGAGACTGAATTAAGTTGCCTTAAGCTTGTGCCTTCGACAATAGACCTTACCGGAGCCGAGATAGAGCTTGTTGACATGCCGGAGAGGGAGTTTAGGCTAAAGCAGGTCCTTCAGGGAATAAGGAATGACTTTGACTACATAGTCATAGATTGTCCTCCGTCTTTAAGTCTTCTTACGGTTAACGCCCTTACGGCGGCTGATTCGGTCTTGATACCTCTTCAGTGCGAGTACTTCGCCTTGGAAGGCATAAGCAAGATTTTGAAGACCATAGAGCTCATAAGGGCAGGGCTTAATCCGGCTCTTGAAATAGAAGGGGTCGTATTGACGATGTTCGACCCGAGGAATAATCTCTCGCGTCAGGTCGTTGACGAGGTTAGAAGACATTTCGGCAGCAAGGCCTTTTCAACGATAATACCGCGTAACGTCCGGCTTAGCGAGAGTCCGAGTTTCGGCAAGCCGGTCATACTTTATGACATAAATTCCAAAGGCGCGGTAAGTTACATGGAACTTGCAAAGGAGCTTGTGCTCGGCGAATGCAGAAATTAGGCGGACATGAAATGAAAAAAAATGTTTTGGGAAGAGGGCTCGGCGCTCTTATAGCCGAGACCCCTGAGAGGCATTCCGACAGGTTTCTCCTTTGTCCCATAGATAGAATCCGTCCCAATAAAAGACAGCCGAGGAAGAAGTTCGACACAGCCTCATTATCGGAACTTGCTGATTCTATTAGGGAAAATGGTATAATAGAGCCTCTTGTCTTAAGAAAAGACGGCTCAGGTTATGAACTTATAGCAGGCGAGAGAAGGTTACGGGCCTCCATGCTGGCCGGGCTTAAGCAAGTGCCTGCCGTTATACTCGAGGCAACGGACTTGCAAAGCTTAGAGCTTGCGATAGTCGAGAATATCCAGAGGCAGGATTTGAATTCAATCGAAGAGGCCGATGCTTATCAGAGCCTCGTTAACGCCGGTATGTCGCAGGAAGATGTTGCCAAAAAAGTAGGCAAGGACAGGGCGACGGTCGCTAATTATTTAAGGCTCTTGAAACTTCCGCCCGAGGTGAAAGACGAGCTTCTGAATTCCGCGATATCAATGGGGCACGCGAGGGCCATACTTTCTCTTTCGGGACACGCGGCGCAGAGGGAACTCTGCCGCAAGGTCATAACAAAAGGCCTTTCTGTCCGGGAAACGGAGCGGCTCGCGAATTCGTCTCTTCCGGGCGTGAAACCAACGAAGAAAAAGGCGACCCATCTGAGCGCGATAGAGGAAGAACTCAGGCGGACCTTTGGCACAAAGGTTTCGGTTGTTGAAAGAAACGGACGCGGCAAGGTCGAAATAGAATTCTACTCCCCCGAAGAGAGGGAGAGAGTAATAGATATTTTAAGGCAGGCGTGACGCCTGCACCCACAATGTTTTAATTTCCTTCGTGCTATGCGAACCACAGTGCTTATTGGTTCATTTTGCTGTCCGCAAGGACAATCGGATAAATAAAAAACAATGAAGGGGAAGACATGTTCGGAAAACCTGTAAAAGAAGAATCAACTGGCATAGGCGAGATAATAGGGTTTATAGGAAAAGGCGTGCAGGCCGAAGGAAAATTGATTTTCGACGGCACGGTCAGGATAGACGGCCGGTTCAAGGGCGAGGTTGAAAGCAACGGCACTCTCGTCATAGGGGAAGATGCCTTAATAGAAGCCACTTTGAACATTGACACAATCGTCGTATCGGGCGAGATAAGGGGAGTCATAAACGCCAAGAGCAGGGTGGAGTTGAGGGGGCCGGGCAAGGTTTTTGGCGACATAAGAACCCCTACTCTCATAGTGGGCGAGGGGGTCATATTCGAGGGCAACTGCATGATGGTAAAAAGGGATGTCCTTGCGGACAGCAAAATGAATCAATAAGCCCCGACCCATCCTTCGGATGGGTACCCCGACGGGAAGGACAAAAAAAGCGGTTTGCCCCATTCTGTCATTCCCGCGGTCTTTTGAGCGGGAATCCAGATATAACAGATATAACAGATGACGCGGGAATCCGGAAAACACTTTTAATTAAGGAGTCATTAGGTGAAGAAGGGCGAAAAAATCTGGTTTAACGGAAAACTCGTCAACTGGGACGAAGCGCAGGTGCACGTCCTGACTCATACGCTCCATTACGGCCTCGGTGTCTTCGAGGGCATAAGGTGTTATCTTTGCGACGACGGAGGGAGCGCCGTTTTCAGGCTCAAAGAGCATACGGACAGGCTTTTTTCATCCGCGCACATAGCGCAGATGAAAATCCCTTTCACGAAAGACGAGATTAATAACGCGGTCATTGAAACCCTGAAGGCCAATAAACTCAAGGAGGGCTACATAAGGCCTCTCGCGTTTTTAGCCGAGGGGAGCATGGGCATATATCCCAAGGATAATCCGGTTAGGGTTGCTATCGCGGCGTGGGAATGGGGCGCGTATCTTGGGGAAGACGGGCTTAAAAAAGGCATAAGGGTCAAGATGTCTTCCTTTACCAGGCACCACGTGAACGTCGGAATGACTAAGGCGAAGATAGTCGGAAACTACGTCAACTCCATACTCGCCAAAAGAGAGGTTGTGGCGGCCGGTTACGACGAGGCGCTTCTTCTCGATACGGACGGCTACGTGTCCGAAGGAAGCGGCGAAAATATATTCATGGTCAAGGACGGGGTCTTGAAAACAACCCCTCTTACCTCTGTTTTAAACGGCATTACGAGGGACGCTGTCATAAAGATTGCGAAGGATGCCGGTATTGCGGTGCTTGAGGGCAGATTTTCAAGAGACGAACTTTATATTGCGGACGAGGCGTTCTTTACCGGCACGGCCGCCGAGATAACCCCTATAAGGGAACTCGACGACAGGATGATAGGCGAGGGCAAGCCCGGCCCTGTGACAAAGAAAATACAGGATACCTTCTTCGACATAGTGAAGGGAAGGAACAAGAATTATTCGAACTGGCTTTGGCGGATTTAGTGTCCTTGCGGACCGCGCAATGAACCAATAAGTTCCGGCGGTACGCATGGCACGAGGCAAATTGAAGCATTAAGGGTGCAGAGCCTGTCCCCGCAAGGTTTTCCTTTTTTTATCGGGTTCCCCGCTCCGATGTTTCAATACGGAGCGTCCCGTATCCAAAGGCATCGGGACGCTTAAGATTGCGGGGACAAGCTTAAGCGGGGAGGTCACCCATGCCGGACGGCACGATGAAAAGCCGTGATGCGTGATGCGTGAAAAACGAGATTGCTTCCCCGGCGGAATGATTTGTCATTGCGCGGGGTACCCACGCCAAGCGGCGTGGGTCGGCGTAACTACATCACTTGCGGACGGCACAATGAATTGATAAGCCATAGTAGTGCGCATAGCACAAAGCAGGTTAAAACATTAAGGGTGCAGGCGTCACGCCTGCCGGTGGATTATGTCTTTTGAAGGGTTTTTCGGTCCTAACGAGGGCAGTCTCGTGGACATGATACAGATGTGGGGTCTCGCCAAGACGAGCGGAGTTCTTACCATAAAGAGCGGTAAGGAAGAGGGCGAGGTGCATTTTTTCGAAGGCAGGGCTGTGTGGGCCAAGGCCGGCAAGTATATGGCGAATGAGGACGCGATATACCACGTCCTCGCGATGGAGGAGGGAAAATTCCGCTTTGTCACGACGAACGACATAAAAAATAACGGCGCTTTCAGTTGCTCCTTTCAGGAACTTATCATGGAAGGGATGCGGAGGCTGGATCATCTAAAGAACGAAAAAAAGGTCATTGACGACAAGATGGGTTTTATCCCTTACGTGGCCTCATCTCCGCCGGAGGTCTTAACCGACGAAGAAAAGATTTTTCTGAGCCTCGTAAACGGAAAGAGCAACCTCGAAAAGGTTTTTAACCACTGCGGCCTCGGCGTGCATAAGAGTTTCGAGGTCTATACGAAACTCAGTTCTAAGGGACTCATAGGGCTCCGCAAGGTAAGGGTGCTTGTTGTTGACGATCAGGCGATGTGGCGGAAGGTCGTTTCGAACATGCTCCTTCAGAGCCCGCACTTCGAGATAGTGGGCGCGGCCGAGGACGGGGTCGACGCGTTAAAGATGCTTTCCGAGCTTAAGCCCGACGTCATGACGCTCGATTTGGAGATGCCGCGCATGGACGGCATAAAGACTCTTTACTGGATGATGAGCGGCGGGTATGACATACTCCTTAAGTCCGAGCACGGCGTGGACGTCGAAGATACCTACAGGTGTCCGGTGGTCGTCATAAGCGCCATAGCGCACAAGATGGCGCCGGCCACTCTCGAGGCCCTGATGGGAGGGGCTTCGGGCTATATAACGAAGCCTTCTCAGCTTGAAACAGACTCTATAATAGAGCAGCAAAAACGCATATCGAAAACGGTTCTTATGGCGAGTCAGGTCGATTTAATGAAGTCCCGGCGCATCAAGACGTACGAGGCCAAAGACAAAAGCGACCGTTCCGGCGAGAACGCCACTAAACTCGTTTGCGTCGGCGCTTCGATGGTCGGCGGTCTGACCTCTCTCATGCAGTTCGTGCCGCAGATTCCCTCGACACTCGACGCGGCCGTCTTCGTAATGATAGACGACCTTAATTCCGTCGAGCACGCGAGGAGTTTCGCCGAGTTCCTCGACCGCCACAGCGACATATTGGTTAAGGTGGCGGATAAACCCATGCTCGTAAACAAAGGCTGCGTTTACGTGTGTTCCGCCGGCCAGTCGGTGCAGTTCGGCGTTACGAAGGTGGCGGATAAGCTCCGGACGGCGTGCAAGGTGTCGCAGGCCGTTCAATCGGAAAACGGAAATTCTTTCAAATCGCTTGACGAGATGCTCGTGAGCGCCGCGAAGTGCAAGGGTTTTGAAAAGCGGGTCGGGGTCGTTTTGGCGGGGGACGGGCTTGACGGAAAAGTCGGGTATCTCAACATGGCCAAAAACGGAGACAAGATTTTCGCGCAAGACTTTTATTCTTCGCTCAATCCGGTAAAACCGGAAAACGTCGCCAATACAGGCGTTGCCCGCATTGTGCCGCTCGGGGCCATGGTGAAGCAGATTATAACCGAGATAGGAAGAAGCGCGGAGTAGAGGGGACTGTCCCGGATTTACGGACGGAGCGAAGCGGAGTCGTAGAATCGGGACTGTCCCCGGAATTCTGCCGGCGTCCGCATAAACAGGAGACAAGACATGGATTCTTCGCTTTTCGGCTATTCGATGGACGATTTCAAGGAAGAGGCCAAGGAGCTTCTTTCGAAGGCCGAGGATATAATCTCGGAGATAAAAGACAATCCTGAAAACGCCGAAGGCGTAAACGCCCTCTTCCGCGCCATACATTCGCTCAAGGGTTCCGCGGCCTATGTCGGCCTGGCGGACGTAACCGGTTTTTCCCACCTTTACGAAAGCTTCCTCGGAGATTTGAGAAGCAAAAAATACAAGGTTACGGATAATGTCCTGAACGTCCTTATCAGGTCGAGGGATTATCTCGATGATTTGATATTCCATTCGGATTCGAC
>JBAQMW010000066.1:0-9365 GCA_049303155.1 Thermodesulfobacteriota bacterium
CCTCCTTTATGCTCCCGTGGTCTTCGAACCCGAGGGCGAATATCACGTGGTCTATATCCCTCTCCCTTATAAGACGCCTCATGTCCTTTAGCGCGCCGATTACTTGAAAACCGCCGATGCGAGCGCCGACGTCTTCCCCGCGGAGCGACACCAACCCCTCGACGACAACCCCTACGTCGGGACGGAGCGAAAGCGCGGAGGCCACGGTAACGGCAACAGGGCCGGTTCCGGCAATCAACGCGTACCTCAGATTGAAACCTTTCCTTCTCATCCGGCTCATGAAACTCCTCACAACGAAACGCCCGGCGCTTAAGAACGCGATGCAGAGCGCTCCGAATATCACGAAGACGAGCCTTGAGAGTAAAAACTGCTTAAGGAAAAACGTAACCGCGACAAGCACGGTCAGCAAGACCGCTACCGCCTTGATTATCAAGACAAGTTCGCTTAAACGCGAGGCCATTCTTTTGGAACGGTAGAAATCGAAATTCATGAAGGTGATGCCGGCGACGACCACGACGGGAACGAGGAAACCGAGATACGTCCTAAACGGCGTAACATCAAAGTCTTCCTGCAAAGGCAAGACATAAAAACGCAAATAGTAGGACACGAGCCACGCGGCCGAGACAACGGTCAGGTCGCTTATGAAGAAAAGGTCTTCGAGAAATTTACTGTTTTTCTTTAACATCTTCACTGTCCTTAAGGGCTAAGTATTTCTCTCTTATGCGCTCGGCCATATTTTTTTTAAAAACGGCCTTATCGAACTTAAGGGCGTGTTCGCGTATGGACGCGCTATCGAACGAACCTTCCTTCTTTTCGAAGTAACAAACCGTCTCCGCGAGCGAGCCGGGGGTCTGCTCAACGAAAAAAAGCCCTGTGGGCGCCCTTTCTTTTACCCCGAGCGGCACAACTGTTTCGAGTGCCCCGCCTTTCGCATAGGCGATAACCGGCCTTCCGGAGGCCATGGCCTCGAGCGGCGCGATGCCGAAGTCTTCTTCTCCGGGAAATATGAAGGCCTTGCACCCGGCATAAAGCCCCTTTAAAGCGGCGTTACTCTGCCAACCAAGAAACTCGATGTTTTTTCCGGCCATTCTCTTGAGCCGTTTTTCATCTTGCCCCGTGCCTACGATTTTAAGTTTGAGCCCCAGATTATTAAACGCCTCTATTGCGAGGTCTATTCTTTTATACGGGGCGAAGGCCGAGACAATGAGATAATAATCATATGTCTTGCCTGAAATACCGAAGGCCGAGCAATCAACGGGCGGATATATGACCGAGGCCTTTCTCCTGTAATACTTCTCTATCCTCTTCGCCACGTGATTCGATATGGCGACGAAGTCATCCACCCTCGCGCTTGAAGAGACGTCCCACATCCGTAAGTAATGCGAAAAAAGCCCCACGATTTTTCTTGAAAACCAATTGCTTTCCGGAAAATATGAGTCGCGCATGTCCCACACGTACCTCATTGGCGTAAAGGTATAGGCTATGTGAATAGCGTTCGGAGGAGGTATCACGCCCTTCGCCACGCAGTGACTCAAAGAAATCACGATGTCGTAGTCTTTAAGCTCGAAACCTTCAACGGCTAAGGGATAAAGAGGAAGATAATAACGGTAAAATCTCTTTGAAAACGGAAGCCTCTGCACAAAACTCGTCTTTATCATGCGGTCTTCTATCGTTTTAGAGACGCTGCCCTTTACGTGAAAAAGCGTATAAATGTGCGCGTCGGGATAGAGTTCGCAAAGCGCTTCCAAAACCTTTTCCCCGCCCCTCATGCCAATAAGCCAGTCGTGGATTATGGCGAGTTTCATGCCTGAAAACACCGCCTTTCTAAAAAATAGAAATAGGAAGACCGCGCACGCGGAACTTCGCGGCATGGCCTTCGAAAAACGCCAGCCTTGACGCCTTGGAAATTCCGTAACTTCTCATCTCCCTTGAAAACCTTTCGACATCGTCCTTTACGCGGGATAGGCCGAGCTTTTCTTCGACCCTGCTTCCGTCTATGTCCGTAAAATAAAAAACCGGGACGGTCCCTTCCTTAACAAGAATGCTGCTCCACTTCAAATCGCCGTGGGAAAACCCCCGCCTGTGCATCCTACCTATCTCTTTGCCGAGGGCAAAGAAAAATTCCTCCTTTTCGGCATCATTCATCGTCATGTAACCGTTCCCGATAAAACGGCCAAGCGTCGCGGAGGAACATGCTAATTCCGTTATCACGTAACTCTTCCTGCTAAAAATCCCTGCGCGCTCCTCCATATACGCCAGAGGTCTCGGAACGTTCAACCCCCGGAGTTCCGCCGCGTAAGCATTCCTCCACTCCCTCGCGGCCCTCCCGGCGCAAAAGATATTTTCGAGCGCGCGGAAAAAACCCTTCCCGTTATAACGCTTAAGCATCGCCCTTCCCCCGCCCGGAAGCGTAACCGCCGCAGCTTTCACGCCGCATCCGTTCTTTAAAACCGTCGCAGCCGGACCGTCGAGAAACTCATCCGGTGCGCGAAGTAGCGCCCCCATCCCTTCCGTCCCCATCCACTCTTTCTTCGCGAAACCGGCGAGGGCGCCCGATTGCACGCGCGAAAAGACGTTATTCGCGCCAATGCACTTCGCGGCTTTCTTTTTCCATATCCGGGCCGCAAGAAGACTCGACCTCCTCTCTATATCCTCCGTAACGCCCCTGCGTTCCTCATGCCTCAAAAGCCCCTCGGAATATACCTTGAAAAAATAAGCCCTGAGCGAATCCGCGGCATTACCGGCGAAATTTACGTTCAAGAGCACGAGATTTTTCCACCGTTCGGCCGCTCCGAGACGGCCGTTTATGGAAACCGCGCCCAAATCTATGAGATAAAAGGCGAAGCGTCCGGCCTTCCGGCCTATGAGGATATTTCCCATGTGCGGATCGTTGTGGACGACCCCGAGGTCGTGGAGCGAACGGAAAAAGAGGGCAAGGTCTTTCGCTGCCTGTCTCTTCTCGCATAAAGAAAGACGCGGAAAACGAGTAAAGAAAAATTCCTTGAGGGTGGTGGCGCCTTCCACCTCGGACGTTACCATGAACTCCGTGCGGGCGTTCGGAACCTCTCCGTAAGTTACGACCCGCGGAACGGGAACGCCGATTTTTTCAAGGTCTTCGGCCATGCAAACCTCGGCCAAGAGCGTCCTTACCCCGAAAAAGGAAAGAACGCCCTTTAAAAAACCCCTGCAAAAAGAGCGTTTCAGGTAATAGGCGCCATCGAAGGTTACGACCCTCCAGACCTCGCGCTTTCCCTCTATGCGCCTGACGCACTCGCCCCTTTCAAGAGAGCGCATGATGTCCTCTATCTTCGCCGAAGCGGGGGTATTGCGCAACATTACCGCGCCCTGACTTTCACCCATTTTGAAAGACTCCAGCAGTTTCCCGGCCTTTTCAGGAATCGAGTGCGATTGAACGGAAGATGGTCGTCAGGATGAGGGCCGGAGAGAAACTGTTTTTTGAGTTCGCCGTAAACGGCGCCGAATCCCGCGCGCGGGGTTATGGTCTCAAGATGCGGACTGGGAGAAGATTCATGAAGCAGGTTTTTCCGCCCGCGGGACGCAGGCAAGAAAATCATGGTGAGGTCGTGATGATGCGAAGGATTACACGCTAATCTTAACCCCATCCCGCCCGGTTGTCAAGCACGGCCGGCGGGAAAAGTCATTTGCCTGTCTTTAAAAAATGCTCGCGCCGGGCATTTCTCCTGATAACCTCGACGTCTATCCCGCTCCTAAACGCCGCGGGGAGCGCTTCGAGGTAGGCAGGCAGGAACTCGTCGTCAAACCACTTTTCCGCTCCGACTTGAAGGGCGGTGCGAAAAAACCTGCCGAGGTCTTTGCCCGCGCCTTTTGCGCTAGGCCTTGCAAAAAGCCTTGTCTGGTCGAGGTCGACGAAAAAACATCCGAAACCCTTTCCCGCCTTAATCCCCCCTAACCCCCCTTTGTAAAAGGGGGTAACCTTTGTAACCAGTATGTTCGACCATTTAAGGTCGCCGTGCACTGCCCCCGAAAGGTGCCAATACGAAAGCGCACGCGAAAGTTCCCTTGCAATGCCGCTCATGTCCTTAAAGGCGCCGTCCTTATACATGACGGCGAGGCTCAAAGCGTCTATGTACTTTGAAATGTAGAAGGAACTCTTGCCGTCTCGCGCATCGAGGAAGCCGAGCGGCTCCGGGACGTTAAGCCCCTTTGCAAAGAGTTTACAGGTAACGCCATAGAGCCGGGCGGCCCTCGATCCTGATAGTCTCTTTATAAGCGAATGCAATCCCCCTCTCGAATTTATGCGCTTTACGAGCATGTCAAAGGGGAGCTCGAACGGCTTGCCGTAAAGAACGGCGACCGTGGTGGACGAGCCCTTTTTTATAAAAGAAAGACGCCCCTCCGACGCAAGGCGGTCCATATCCCAAACGATGGAGGCGATATTCAAGGCGTGCGGGGTTTTCAAAAACCTCCCTCCAGCGCGAGGCGTATCTATTTTCATGTCAGGTGGTTTCATTGAATCTTAACGGCCTGTTCCGCTCATCCGCTTCGCGCCACCGCTATTATGGCGCCTGAGAAGTACGGCCTCAAACCGACTATGAGCCTTGGTATCCGGTATTTCATCTTATAGAAGTTCTTTCCAAGATACCATTTGCTCTTGTTGGAAAAGAACATCTCCTCGACATGAAAAGAATGGCGCTCGAGGAGCTGAGTAAGGGTTACGGGGTCGTACCAGCAGGTGTGCTCGCTGTGAACTTTTATCCTGTTTTTTCTTAAGATGCGGTAAAAACTGCCTATGCCGAAGGCATTAGAGGTGGTGATTATGAGCGTGCCGCCGGAGTCGAGATGCTTCTTCATGTTGTCGAGGAAACGCCCCGGATTGCTTAAGTGCTCTATTACCTCGCCTGCGACTATGCATTCGAACTTCCTTCCGAGGTCCATCTCCTCCGCGTTGGCGGCTATCACGTCAAAACCATCCGCCCTCATGCACTTTGCCCCTTCCTCGTCCATGTCAACGCCTAAAAGCTCCTTTGCGCGCTCCTTAAGAAAGATGTGCAGCCCCGTGCTCATGTACTTCCTCACGCCGCCGGGCCTTGAGTCCACGCAGCCGACGTCGAGAACCGTCTTGCCCTTGACGCAAGGCTCTATCGCGCTGAATCTGTTTTTTATGACTCTGATATTCTCGAACATTTTTAAACATCCCCGTTGGCTGCGCCTTTGTAAACGCCCGTCAACGCCTTGCGCATGAGCTATTTTATGAATTCTTCCGGAACCCTTAACCTTCCGGTATCCGCCGCGGCCTCAAGCAGCGCGGGCGTCCAGCCGGAGCCTCAGTTTATAGTAAACGGCCTTCAACGAATACGGACGGAGCTTTAAAGCCTTGTCCAAAGCCGTTGCAATCTTTACGCGGTCTTCCGTCGCTTTAAAACCTTCCCTGACGTACTTCAAGTACTCCCTGAAGAGGTATTTGCTTATGAGCCTCTTCAAATACCCGGTCTCCGAAGAGGCGTATAGTTTTTCGAGCGCAAGCGCCTTTTCCCGCCTCATCCATAAAGGCTTGCCCTTTGATATGTTGGTTTCGTGGCTGCGGTAGTTCACCACAGCCTCATCAAGGCACGAGACGCGGCCGCGCAGGGCGATAAGATAGCTCATGTAGGCATCCTCGGTGTAGAAATCCTCGTCAAAGCCGCCGAGCCCTTTCAAGAACGAAGTCCTGTACATGCCTGCGTGGAAGCATATCCTGGCGTTGCCTTTAAGAAAATCCTCAAAAATATGCCTGTCGCTCCTGAACATGCTTTTAGCGCTGCGGGACGGGGCTATCGGCCTTCCCGAGCCGTCCATGTGATTCAATCCGCCAAATACCGCATCCGCCTCGGGATTGGCCTCAAGATAGTCAACCCTCTTGCTTATGGCGCCGGGAAGAAGCGCGTCGTCGGAGCAGACCTCGCAGAAATACTCGCCGCGAGACGTCTTAAGACCGAGACTCATGGTCTTTCCCACGCCTTCGTTCTTTTTTGATATGTATGTGAACGGACGAGGACAAAGGGCGTTGAAACCTCTCAACTTCGCGTCGGTAGAGTCGGTTGACCCGTCGTTTATGACAATCAACTCTATATTCGGATAATCCTGTCCGAGTATGCTCTCGATGCACTCTATCACGTAGTTTTCGTGATTATAGGTTGGGACAACGACTGTTACAAGAGGGGGTTTGCGTTCCATGCCGTATCTATCCCTCCTTTGCCATAATGAAAATAAGACACTCGCTTTTAGCGATTATCCGGCTTTTGGGAAACCCTTCCCCCTTGCCGAAAAAATATTCCGCGTTGCCTCTGAGTTCCTTTAGCGCAAAACCGGTTTTGCCCGCTATATGCTCTATTTCCCAATAAGGCATCGGATTAATATGATACGCGAGATTTTTCGGCGTAAACCAATGAAAGTATCCTGTTTTATCGAATATCTTTTTACTGCGCTCGGAAAGTATATTCGGCGTGGTCAAAAAAAGAAAACCGCCTTTCTTTAGGACGCGATTCGCCGTCCTGAACAGCTTCCACGGGTTCTCAATATGCTCTATCACCTCCTGACACATTATAAAATCGAAGGTTTCGGAAGCGAAGGGCAATTGGCTGTCGCCATTCAAATCAAATCTTACGTTTCTTTTATCTTCCTTCTCTATACCTATATCCGAGTTTACGACGTCGAATCCGAGCTCTTGCAGTATGCCGCTTACATGCCCTGTTCCGCCCCCAAGATTAAGCATCTTGTTGTTGCCGCTATTTTTTTGAAGCATGTCCGCGAGCAGAAGCAGGCTTACTTCAACGGTTCCGGGCGCGGCATGACAATCGAGAGTGTCGGCCGCGTATCTTTTGTTGCCGTAATAGAACCTGCGCTCTTTATGGGGGTATTTCTTTTTCAAAAGAGAGATTAAATCATCGTCTTCGAAAGAAACCTTTTTGATTTTGCCTATGATATCGCGAATCATATTGAGCATGGTTTTACCTTATAATATCCATCTATAATCCTTTTCATAGCCCAGATCAATCAACAACTTCCCAGGGGATTCCTTTGCGCGTTCCGCTACCAACGAAGTGAAGCGCTTTTTCCATCCGCCGGCAATGGGGTTCGTCCCTTACCTGTCTGATTGTAACTTAAATATCCTTTTCAATTTATGCAAAAAGTTCTTCTTTCTGCGTTCTCTTACCGGAAGTTCGATATTATGCAAAACCAATTCTTCAATATTACAAGTCCTCCGTGAGTCAATTCGGCCAACCCATTCAAAGCCTTCAAAGAAATATTCTTTGAGTTCATTTATTAACATATTATACCTTTTCTCCAGGGTTTCATAAAAAAACGCATTTACAGATTTGAATGCCGGCAGACCAGTGTCTTTCTTTGGCATCCATACAATACAGTTATCGTGCCTTCTCAAAAAGTTAAGATGCTCCGAGATATTGTAGACAAAATCATAGTATATCGTGGGGTACTCAAAATAACCTGCCCTGCCAACCCTGTTAATCTCGGCGATAAAGGCGTCCATGTCTTCAACATGCTCCAATACATGGGAGCAGATTACATAATCAAATTCCTTGTCTTTGAAAGGAAAAACGGTTCCGTCGTAAAAAACAACCTTTTTGTCCGTTTTCAATTCCGGGGCATATCCCCTTTGCGCTTCCGACACCTTTTGGTCCTTAAAATCATATTCGAGTAAAATATCCGCTTTGGGATGAGGGCTTCCGCCCGGCCCTATCTCCAGAACCCTGTCATCCGGCTTTATACTTTTAATTCTTTCCGAAAAAAACACCTTTATCTCCTTATACCCTTATCCACTTTTCAGGTATCAAATCCCTCGTATCCAACTCTTTCTTGTTAAACCATTTTTCAGGGGCTATGACAATCTTTTTCGGATTCTTGCAGAGCCATGCCCCCCACCAGGAGAAACTGCTGTTTGCGATGACGTGGTGCTTGCAAAGGCTCATGAGCCTCATGTCCTCGTAAGCCTTGTCCGGGCCGTTTTGGTCCATGAAGTTCACCGGGTGCGTAATCTTCAGGTTTTCCTTTGCCCATGCGATGTCGTCGGAAAAGACAAAGAAACGGGGGTCTTTCACCTTTTCCGCGATTTTTTCTATCGCAACCTTGTAATACTCCGGCGGACAGACCCCGAAATCCCTGTTGACCTTCGGATTGGCGACATAATCCCCTCTTCTTATATGAACGGAGACGGATTCGGCATTGCTTACGGCCTTCGCGATTTTACCGTTAATCCCGCCGGGTTCCGTCTTAAACGTAAAATCCTTCCTGATTACGTCTTCGATATCCTTAAAATATTTCTCGCTCTGCCAATATCCCTCCAGATAAACGCTTCCGCGCAAGTTTAGAATTTCAGAGTCGAAACGGTAGTGTCTTTCGCGAATATAGGTCTTGCCGCCCATTCCAAAAAATCCCAAAAACCCTTTTGCGTTTTTTTTCAACCTCTCTACTTCCTCAGGCGCGGCAAAATCTTTTATGATGTTAAGCGCACCCAACTCGTATTGTCTCGAAGTATTGGTCTCCTTGATTTTTCCGAAAGAGGTTATGTCAAGTTTTAAAATACCGCCATTAACATGAGCAAGCCTTCGCGCACATGCGTACTGAAACATCTGGTTTCCGAGCCCTCCTGTTATATGAACGATAACCACCTTATCTTCCCGCGCCTCCCCGCCTATATACTCTTCACCGAAAGTTCTCTATAAACGTCCGTCAACGCCTTGCACATGACCTCTTTCGTGAATTCTTCCAGAACCCTTAACCTTCCGGCGTCAGTCGTCTTTTTCTTCTCCTCAGCGGAAAGCAAGGCCGCGTCCGTCATTGCCGTTGCGAGAGAGGCGGCGTCGCGAGGAGGCACAAGCCTTCCATATAAACCGTTGCCCAGGACGTCCGGTATTCCGCCGACGTTTGAAGCCACCACCGTAATCCTTGAGGCCATGGCCTCAAGAAGCGCGAGCGGCAAGCCCTCCGCAAGGGACGGAAAGACAAAGACGTCGAACGAGCGCATTATCTCGAGAACGTCGCTTCTATAACCGAGGAATCTGACGCTTCCGGCAATGCCGAGGTCTTCCGCCTTTCTTTCAAGTTCCCTTCTTAACGGGCCGTCGCCGGCAATGAGAAGGATTCCGTTGGGAAAATTCTTTAATATCATTGAAAAGGCCTCTAATAAATAAACCTGCCCCTTGGTGGGCGCAAGCCTGCCCACGGTGCCGAAGACTATCGCGTCTTTTTCAAGGCCGAGCCTTGCCCTCACCTCATCCCTGCCTGGCTCTACCGCGTCAACCCTGCCGACGTCTATGCCGTTATGCACGGTAACCACCTTTCCGGGAGGAATAGCAGTATTTGTCCGCAAGACGTCTTTATTAACC
>JBAQMW010000067.1:0-7140 GCA_049303155.1 Thermodesulfobacteriota bacterium
CTTTAGGCCTTTCCACTGAAACGGCGTTACTTATTACCTTTTCTTCCGCATGGGCAAGAGACAAAACGCCCGCGGAAAGCATGCAAACCGCCGCAATAACCGTAATCAGTAATGATTTTCTCATGATACTAACCTCCTCTTTTTTTATTTGTCCGGAAGGCGTCTCGACGCTCGACAAAGCGTTTACGCCGGACGGTTACCCCCTTTTACAAAGGGGGGTTAGGGGGGATTAAGGAATCCATAAAGACATCTTACGATAAGCAAGATTAAAGCAAGATTAAAATTCAATTGACATTATTGCCGTTGTTTTGTAAAATAACGGCAATAGGATAAAAAAGACCGTAATTATCCGCAATCCGCACCGGGGGACGCATGAGTCTTAGGCATTCAAACAACATGGACGGGGTTCTTCAGAACGTGGACGCGGCAGTGCTGCTTATAGACAATGAGCATCGCATAAAGTGGATGAACCGGGCCGCCCGAGCGCTCCTCGAAGGCGCCGAAATCGGCGAAAAGAGGGTCTGCTACAAAACTCAAAACATCGGCAAAACAGTCTGCGACGTCTGCATTACCGGCAAAACGATAGACACCCGAACCCCGGCCCACTACGAATTCTCGCTGCCCATAAATAACAGGCAAAAGAATTTTGAAGTCCTCACCCTGCCCGTCGAAGACCCCTCCGGCAAAAACCCCCTCGTCATGGAAGTCGTCATGGAGATTAAGGGAAAAGGCATCGTAAAGATAAAAGAGAAGGAGATGTTAGCGCAGATAGAAAAGATGGCCGCCATAGGGCAGTTGGCCGCGGGCGTGGCGCACGAGTTGAATACCCCGCTCGGCACCATATCCATAATAACCGACGAACTCGAACGCACCCTCGAAGCGGCGTCCGGCAAAAAGCAGGACGATGACGCCATCCGCGAATACATGAACGACCTTCGCGGAGAAATAACGAGATGCAAGGGCATAATACAAGACCTCCTCGGCTTTTCCAAAAACAGACTCTCCGGCCTCAAGGAAACCGACATAAACACGGTTGTATCGAAGACCATAGACTTCGCAAGAAAAGGAAATGCCTCGAAGAAGGCCGCGATAACGCTCTTCCTCGATAAAGACGTTCCGAAGGTCATCACCGAGCCGGACAGGCTCAGGCAGGTTTTGTTTAACGTCGTAAATAACGCCATGGAAGCGGTCGAGGACAATAAGCGCGGCTCCGTGGAGATAGCCACCTCCGCCTCGATTGACGCCGTAAGCATAACCGTAAACGATAACGGGTACGGCATAAGCGAGGAAAACATAAAGCGCGTAATGGAGCCGTTTTTTACGACGAAACCCGTCGGCAAGGGCACGGGTTTGGGACTCTACGTAAGCTACTCGATAATGACCGACCTAAACGGCGGCCTTAAGATAGAAAGCGCCCCGGGAAAAGGCACGCAGGTAACGCTGTCTTTGCCAAAAGAGTTCATCGCAAAGTCGGAAGCAATGACAACATAAATTTAAAAACGTCATTGCGAGTCCGCCGTTATTATCGGCGGACGAAGCAATCTCATCGTGAAAGCGGAGACGACAACATGAATCTAAAAATACTGGTTCTGGACGACGACCACGTTTTCAGAAAAAACCTATGCAAGGCCATTGTCGGACGCGGCCACGAAGTATGGGCGGCCGAGAAACCCTCGGACGCGCTCCGGCTCGCATCGGAGTTGTCGTTCGACGCGGCATTCATAGACATGAATATGCCGGAGATGAACGGGATAGAGACGCTTAAGGAACTAAAGGAACTCCAGCCCTCGGTCATGGGCATAATCCTCACGGGCTACGGCTCCATACCCGACGCTGTTACGGCCATAAAGACAGGCGGGTATCACTACCTTACAAAACCCACTGATATGGCGGAGATAGAGAAGATACTTAAAACCGCGGCAGAGGAAAAATCCCACGGCGAGATCTCGCAGGATTCAGGCAACTGCTACCATGAAATTATCGGCAGAAGTCCGGCCATAAGGCGCGTCATAAACCTCGTAAGAAAGGTAAAAGAGGCCTCCGTTCCTGTCCTCATCACCGGAGAAAGCGGTTCCGGAAAAGAACTCGTGGCGCGGGCCATACACTTCGACAGCGGCCGCAAGGCAAACCAATTCATAGCGATAAACTGCGCCTCCCTAAAGCCTGAACTACTCGAGAACGAACTCTTCGGACACGTAAAAGGCGCGTTCTCCGGCGCGACTGAATTCAAAGACGGCTTGGTAAAGCTAGCTGACCGCGGCACGCTCTTCATAGACGAAATAGCGGACATGAACCCTATGGTGCAGGCAAGCCTTCTCAGGTTCATAGAGAGCGGCCTTTACAGGCCATTAGGCTCGAATAAAGAGGTAAAGGTAAACGTAAGAATAGTAGCAGCCATGAATAGAATTCCCGAAGAAGAGGTGCTCGGCAAAAGGTTTAGGGAAGACCTCTACTTCCGCCTTAACGTCTGCAGAATCCACATACCGCCTCTTCGCGAAAGGCGCGAGGACATAACCCTCATAGCGCAGCGCCTGCTCGCGAAGTTATCCGACGATTCCGGAAGGCACATCTCCTTCTCAAAAGACGCCACCGATTGCCTTAGAGCCCACAACTGGCCCGGCAACGTGAGGGAGTTGTCGCACGTGATACAAAGGCTCGTCCTTTTGAACGCGGGAAAAGACGCCATAACCGCCGACATGGTATCCCGCGCCATAAACCAGTCCGCAGGCCCTGAGCGCTTCTTGAAAAGCCTCCTGAAAACGCCGGGCTTGCTTGACGAAAGCGAAAAAGCCGCCATTCACTCAAGCCTCGACGCCAACGGCTGGAACATAAGCCGAACGGCAAACGTTCTCGGAATAGACAGGAGAACGCTTCAAAGAAAAATAACCAGATACGGCATCAGGGCGCGGTTAAGATAACCCCTAAACATCTGTCATTCCCCGCGGTCTGCCCCTTCTGTCATTGCGCGGGGTACCCACGCCAAGCGGCGTGGGTCGGCGAAGCAATCTCAAGTCATTTTCCCCCTCACCCTACCCTCTCCGGGGCACCCGCCCCATAGGGCGGGTCGGGGGAGAGGGATGAAAAAGAAAAAACCCCTTCACCTTTGTCATCTCCGCGGCCTACCTCCTTTGTCATTCCCGCGGTTCCCCGCTTAAGATTGTCCGCCTCGCCTGTGGCGGGCGAGACCTCGCTTGTAGCGGGCGGGGACAAGCTTTTGAGCGGGAATTCAGAAATTTTGATATTTGATTTTTCCGTCAACAATAACCGTTTTCCATTGACTTATCGCCTTATTACAGGCAAAATAATCCTTCCTGTAAAAGGAAATTTTTCTCATGTTCAAAAAAGTTCTTGTCGCAAATAGGGGCGAAATCGCCTCGCGCATCATAAGGGCATGTCGAGAGCTCGACATCCCCTGCGCGGCCATCTACGCCGAAGGCGACGCCACGAGCCTTTACGTAAAAAAAGCGAACGAATCCTACATGGTCGGCCCGGGGCCGGTCGAGGGTTTCCTTAACATCCATAGGATTGTAGACCTCGCGTTAAAGATAAAGGCCGACGCCATACATCCGGGATACGGGTTCCTTTCGGAAAATCCGAAGCTCCCTCTTCTTTGCGAAAGGCGCGGCATTACGTTCATAGGCCCCTCGAGCAAATCAATCGCCGACATGGGCAATAAGATTAAAGCAAGAAACATGATGAAACGCGCGGGCGTGCCGGTGCTTCCGGGAACGGACGACCCGGTAAAGAGCCTTCCGGAAGCAATCAAGTTCGCCAAGGAGATAGGCTACCCAATCATGGTCAAGGCCGCCGGAGGCGGAGGCGGAAGAGGTTTAAGGATAGCGCGAAACGAAGATGACATCAAAAAGGCCATAGGCTCGGCGAGCGCCGAGGCAAAGGCCGCGTTCGGGCTTACCGACGTATTCCTCGAAAAATATCTGGACAGGCCGCACCACATAGAATTTCAGATACTCGCGGACAAGCACGGCAACACGGTGCATCTCGGAGAGAGGGACTGCTCCATCCAGAGGCGCCACCAAAAACTCATCGAGATAGCCCCTTCCCTCATCCTGAACGAAGACCTTAGAAAACGGATGGGAGACGCGGCAATAGCCGCGGCAAAGGCCGCTGATTACACTAACGCCGGCACCGTGGAATTTCTGGTTGACGAAAAAAGAAACTTTTACTTTCTTGAGATGAACACGAGGATACAGGTCGAGCACCCGATAACCGAAGAAACGACCGGCATAGACCTCGTTAAAAAACAGATAGAGATAGCGGCCGGGCTTCCTCTCGGCTTTAAGCAGGAAGACGTCCGCGTGTCGGGCTTCGCCATGGAGTGCAGGATAAACGCCGAAGACCCGAAAAACAGCTTTGCCCCGAACGCCGGACGCGTAACGGCCTATTACTCGCCCGGAGGCATAGGAGTAAGAATAGACGGCTCGGTCTATAAAGACTACGTCATCCCTCCCCACTACGACTCCTTGATAGTGAAGCTCATCGTAAGGGGCTCCACTTGGGACGAGACAGTACGCAGGATGGACAGGTCTTTGGAGGAATTCGTCATAAGGGGCGTCAAGACGACCATTCCGTTTTTAAGAAAAGTAATGGACGACAAGGACTTTAGAAGCGGCAACTTCGACACCGGCTACATAGACAGAAAGCCGGATCTCATGGAGTACGCCGAGTACAGCGACCCTACCGACGTCATAGCGGCCATTTCCGCGGCCATAGCCGCGTACCACGGCTTATAAGTCCTTGCGGACGGCTCAATGAATCAATAAACCCCTGTGGTGCGCATAGCATAAAGTAACTTAAAACGTTGTGGGTGCAGGGCTCAGCCCTGCTGAAAGGGATTGACATGGCGATAAAAAACAAAACAACCAAGCAGGAAAACTTCGGCAAAAAGGCCTGCATTACGGACACGGTTCTAAGGGACGCGCACCAATCGCTTCTCGCGACCCGCATGAGGACGTCCGACATGCTGGAACTTGCCGGGCTTCTTGATAAGGTCGGCTACTGGAGCCTCGAGGCATGGGGCGGAGCCACGTTCGACACCTGTTTGCGTTTCCTGAAAGAAGACCCGTGGGAGAGGCTTAAGAGCCTCAGGAAAGCCATCCCTAACACAAGGCTTCAGATGCTGCTTCGCGGCCAGAACCTCGTGGGATACCGCCATTACGCCGACGACGTGGTAAGAAAATTCGTCGAGCGCTCCGCCAAAAACGGCGTTGACATATTTCGTATTTTCGACGCCTTAAACGACTTCCGAAACGTCGAGGTTGCCATCAGGGCCGCTAAAGAAGCGGACGCCATTGTCGAGGGCGCAATATGCTATACCGTAAGCCCCGTGCATTCGCACGAGGGATTCGCGGACATGGCCAAGACCCTCGAAAAGATGGGCGTGGACGTTATATGCATAAAGGACATGGCCGGGCTTTTGACGCCGTTCGCCTCCTTTGACCTCGTAACGCAGATAAAGAAGAAGGTAAAACTTCCGATACACATACACTCGCACGACTCTTCCGGCCTTGCCGCCATGAGTTATTTGAAAGGCATAGAGGCGGGTGCGAATATAGTGGATACCGCCATATCGTCCTTAGGCTCCGGCTCTGCCCAGCCTCCGACCGAGAGTTTCGTGGCGGCTCTTAAAGATACCCCGTACGACACAGGGCTCGACCTCTCTCTCCTCGCCGATATTGCCGACAGGGTAAGGGACTTGAGGAGGAAATACAAACGCTTCGAAAGCGAGTTCACCGGGATAAATCCGAGAACCCTCGTGGCGCAGGTGCCGGGCGGCATGATATCCAACCTCGCCCATCAACTGAAAGAGCAAAACGCCATAGACAGGATGAACGACGTCTTGAAGGAAATCCCGGAAGTAAGAAAAGACATGGGCTACCCGCCGCTCGTAACTCCTACGAGCCAGATAGTCGGAACCCAGGCGACCTTGAACGTCCTTACCGGCGACAGGTACAAGGTCATAACGAGCGAAACAAAGAACTACTTTAAAGGTCTCTACGGCACGCCGCCGGGCAAGATAGACAGCGATGCGAGCCGTAAAGCCATTGGAGACGAAAAGCCGATTAACTGCCGCCCTGCGGATCTGCTCGAGCCTGAACTGGACAAGATAGCGCGGGAACTCGACGGCAGGGTCAAAACAGTCGAAGACGTCTTAAGTTACGCCCTTTTCCCTGTCGTGGCGCTTGAATTCTTCGAACAGAGGGAGCAGGGTAAACTTGAGCCCGAGCCTCTTGACGTGCCGGAAAATAAAGACGCCTATCCTCATGTCGCGCCTATCCTCGCGCCAAGCGAATTCAACATAACCGTGCACGGCGAGACGTACAGGGTCAAGGTCTCGGGCGCCGGACACAAGAGCCAGGGCAAGCGCCCTTTCTTCATAAAGATAGAAGACCGTCTTGAAGAGGTTTTAGTTGAATCCCTGACCGAGATACTGCCGACTACGGCGGGAGTGATAGAAGCGGAATCCATAACCCAGTCCACGAGGCCGCGCCCGAGAAAACAGGGAGACGTTACCACTCCGGTTCCGGGCAAGGTCATGTCAATAAAGGTTTCCATCGGCGATACGGTGTCCGAAGGCGATACCGTTCTTACGGTAGAGTCCATGAAGATGGAAAACGAAGCCCATACGCCCATAAGCGGGGTCGTAAAGAAGATACACGTCAAAGTCGGAGATTCGGTAAACCCGGACGAAACTCTGATAGAAGTCGAGCCGCAATAGGCGGTTGCCGGTTGACTGGAAAAATAAAATAACTCTTATGAAAACTTAATAGTTTTGTCATTCCCGCAAGGTTTTTCTTTTTTATCTGGTTCCCCGCTTAAGATTGCGGGGACAAGCTTTTGAGCGGGAATCCAGTCTTTGTCTTTAAAAGAAAAAAGACTCTGGATTCCCCGACCCGCCCTATGGGGCGGGTACCCCGAACCTCGGGAATGACAAAAGAAGAAGCCAATGCCCCAATCTTTACCGTCCACTGATAACTGTTTTCCGATAACCGACAAATGGCATCTATCCTTTCAATCGTCTTCCCCGTATTCTGCGCCATAGCCGTAGGATACGCGTTCGGCAGGTTCAAGAAGATAAGCCTTGAATCTCTGATAGAGGTATTGCTTTACATAACCATACCC
>JBAQMW010000068.1:0-1594 GCA_049303155.1 Thermodesulfobacteriota bacterium
TAGGGGTATCTTGAGGAGAATCTTTAGGAAAGTTTACCATAAGAGAAAAATTATCACAAAAATAGCGGAATCACAAGGAATATCAAGCCTGCATCAGACCTCCATTATCTCCTTTTCCTTCTTTGCGAGCATCTCGTCCGCGCTCTTTATTTCCTTGTCGGTCATCAGTTGAATTTGCTCCTGCGCCTTTTTGGATTCGTCCTGCGACACGCCCTTTTCCTTCTCGAGTTTCTTTATGCCCTCGTTCGAGTCCCTTCTTATGTTTCTTATCGCGATCTTGCACTCCTCGACGTACTTCTTGCCTATCTTGACGAGTTCTTTTCTCCGCTCCTCGTTAAGGGCAGGTATCTGTATGCGTATTATCTTGCCGTCGTTTACCGGAGTCAGTCCCAAATCCGACGAAAGGATGGCCTTCTCTATCATCTGTATCTGGGAGACGTCCCACGGTTGTACCACGAGGAGCCTCGCTTCCGGCGCGTTTACCGTGGCAATCTGGCTTATCGGAGCCGGGGTTCCGTAGTAATCAACCCTCACAGCGTCGAGCATGCCGGCCGACGCCCTTCCGGTGCGAAGTTTCGCAAGCTCCGCGCCGAAGACCTCAAGCGCCTTGTCCATCTTTCTTTTTGTCTCGTCGTATACGCCCGTAATCCCCCCTAACCCCCCTTTGTGAAAGGGGGTAACCTTTACGCTCATAGCGCCTTCGCCGTTACCCTCGTCCCTATGCGTTCGCCCTTCAATATCCTCACTACGTTGCCTCTCTCCTTTATGCTGAAAACCACTATGGGGAGGTTATTGTCCATGCAAAGCGACACTGCCGTCGCATCCATGACCTTAAGCCCCTTTTTCAAAACCTCGATATAGGTAAGCTCTTCGTACTTTTTCGCTTCTTTGTCGTTTACAGGGTCCCTGTCGTAAACCCCGTCAACCTTTGTGCCCTTCAAGATGACCTCGGCGTGTATCTCCATTGCCCTGAGAGAGGCCGCCGTGTCGGTAGTGAAGTAAGGGTTTCCCGTGCCGGCCGCGAAGACGACGACCCTGTCTTTTTCAAGGTGTCTTACTGCCCTCCGCCTGATATAAGGCTCGGCAAGTTCTTTCATCTCTATGGCGGAGATGACCCTCGTAAAAACGCCTTTTTTCTCGAGAGCGTCCTGAAGCGTCAATGCGTTAAGCACGGTAGCGAGCATCCCTATGTAGTCCGCCGTCGCCCTATCCATGCCGGAAGCGCTCGCCTTCAGCCCGCGGAAGATATTCCCGCCGCCTATGACGACCGCCACCTGAACGCCCATGTCTCTCGCCTCTTTTATCTCGGCGGCGATGGACTCCATGATAACCGGGTCAACGCCGTACGGGAGGTCTCCCATAAGGGCCTCACCGGAGAGCTTGAGCATTATCCTTTTATACTTGGGTTCCATAGGTAAGTTATCGGTTATCAGTTTTTCTTTTATATCAGCCCTAAAGGGCTGAGCTACAAAAAAACTCCCGCTCGCGCCTGTTTCCGTAGCTCAGGGCTTTAGCCCTGATATAATACATATTTCTTTTATATCAGTTATGGATATTTCATCTTTACCGATAACCGTTGTTTGTCATTGCGCGG
>JBAQMW010000069.1:0-1654 GCA_049303155.1 Thermodesulfobacteriota bacterium
ATGGTTCGGGTATGTAGCTCAGCCCTTCAGGGCTGATAAAGATTCTTTCTTAGAGGGGACTAAAAAGGAGACTGTATGGCCGAGCAAAACGTAATTGACGAGGTTTTGGAATTCATCTGGACTCAGAGAGAAAACGGCGTTGACTCCATAGAAAAGCTCCTCGGCATAGCCGAGATAATCGAGGCCGGAGCCGGCCCTGTCACCTTGAAAGACATGGAATTCGACGGCCTCATAATCGTTAAGGGCGATGCCGTAAAGTTGACCGATAAGGGCGAAAAGGCCGGTGAAGAGATAATCAGGCGGCACAGGCTCGCGGAGAGGCTTCTTCACGACGTGCTTGACGTTTCCTTTGATTCTCTTGAAATTAACGCGTGCTCTTTCGAACATTCAATATCGGCTTTGGTCGCGGACAACATCTGCACTCTTTTGGGACATCCGCCGTCCTGCCCTCACGGCCTTCCGATTCCGAGGGGCAAGTGTTGCAAAAAAGGCCCCGGCGCGTTAAAGCCGGTAGTTGTGCCGCTTGACGAGGTGGAGGCGGGCCAGTACGCGAGGGTAGTTTTCATGGTGCCAAAGACCTTTATGAGGCTTGAAAAATTGGGCTCAATGGGGCTTGTGCCCGGAAGCGTGCTTAAACTCACTCAAAAAAAACCGTCCTTCGTAATAGAAATAGGAGCGACGACATTAGCCCTCGACCCTGACATAGCCAAAGAGATTTTCGTCAAAAAGGCGGAGTAGGGGCCACAGGCGGTTTTCGAGTAGGGGGTTTTCCCTCTCCTCGGCGGGGAGCTGGGATCTTTTTCATCACTCTCCTTGGCTGGGAGCGAGGATCTTTTTCATCCCTCTCCCCTTGTGGGAGAGGGTGGGGTGAGGGGGATTTAGGGGTGCAGTCTGTCATTCCCGCGGTCTTTTGAGCGGGAATCCAGAAAGAACGCAGGGAACGGAATGACAGATTTATGTCCTTACATTACGTGAAAATGCTGAGCGGGGTTGATGCTTATGAAAACAAAATTTACATATAACTTCGCCGCCATACACGGCAAAGTTCCTATGATAGAATTTTTAGATAGTCTTGCGGCAAAAGAACGTGCTAAAATATTCGCATATATCGAAAAATTGGTTGAATTAAAAAATAGCGGAATATCGCCAAAAGAAAATTTATCAAAACATCTGGATGACAGCATATTCGAACTGCGAGTAAGTTTTGAAAACAGGATTTCAAGAAGTCTTTATTTTTACGAATCAGAGAAGCAAATTATCTTTACGCACGGCTTTTTGAAGAAAGAACAGAAGACCCCGAAAGGCGAAATTGAGAAGGCCAAAACCATTAGAAAGTTATGGAGGGATAAAAAATGAATATCGCAAAAAAATACTTTAAAGAACAGCTCTCTTCCAAAGAATTCAAACTGTCATTTCTGGAAGAAAAAGTTAAAATAGATATTGAGTATCAACTGGAAGAACTAAAAAAAGATATCCAAACCAATAAAACCGCCAAAGAGCTTATCAAAAAGGTAGATTCCATAGAACGATACGTCATGTCCGCATAAAAGATGCGGTTGAGAGTCTTGAAAAAACTCGAAAGCTGTCATTGCGAGTCCACCATCATTGTTGGTTGACGAAGCAATCTCGTCTTTAGACCCTTTTGTCATTCCCG
>JBAQMW010000070.1:0-15659 GCA_049303155.1 Thermodesulfobacteriota bacterium
CCCGGCGCCCGACCCACGCCGCTTGGCGCGGGTGCCCCTGCTTTGTTCTGACGCTCTGTAGCGCGTTTATTTATGGCATTGTATAATTCTTTATATTTTGCAAATAGGGGTGGGATTAAATAAACGCATGACTTCCGAAGGCAAAAACAGTCTTATTGAAAGTTTTTTCAACCTCGTGCGCATTCCCTTGAGGTTCACGCCTCTTTTGATTGAGGCGGTTTTCGCCTCTGTCTTCATCTCCGAAATATTCGACAAACATCCGCGCCTGAAAGAAAGGCTCAAAGAACTCGACGGCAAGGTGTTCGAGTTCTCGGCGACAGACCTTAATAAACGCTTTTATCTCACGTTCGAAAATACTGAGACAAAGGTTTTCCCTTATTTCGCCGGAAAGCCCGACGTTATCATGAGGGGCGAGGCAAAAACCCTCTTATATCTCCTCTTGGGCAAAGAAGACCCTGATACTGTCTTTTTTTCGAGACGCCTTGAGATAAACGGTGACACCGCCGCAGCGATACTTTTAAAGAACATACTGGCGAGCCTTTAGCCTATGTAAATTTTTATTGACAACCCCTCCCTCCGGTGCTATCTTTGCCGCAAGATAGAAGAGTCAGGTAATTCTCCTCAGGAGAGGTTTATGACAATATCTTCATCTTCTGCTGACACAGGCATTAAATCTATCTGTCGGTCATTGCGAGCCCTGAAATCGGTAAGACAGGTGACCCTTCGGGAGGTACCCCGTGTCAAATTCGACAGCACAGGCTCTGCGAAGCAATCTCGCTTCCGGTATTCAATTCCTCTCTTTCTCTCCCTCTTGATTACAACCATAATCCCTTCGTATCTTCTTGCCCATTGTAAAAATAATTGCGAGTTCACCTTGTCCGTAAGCCCCTCACAGGTCTATCCTCTGAAAACCTACGGGAATACGAAGGCAACCGTCAGTGTAACTCTGACAAACCCCGCCCCGTCATCCGGATGCACTGTGAATTTGAGCGTGGAAGCGGTTCCTTTATCAGGCGGGCATACCCACTATGACAACAGACCGGCCGGAAGTTTAGGCAGGAATACGATTGTATTCGCTTCCAGTCAAACCGGGCCGGAGTCAACGACGTATACGAGTTCCGAGGTCTCCGGCACGGAGAAGATAACGGCAGTTGCCGTAGGCGGAAACAGCAAAGAGGTCTCAATCGACGTGAAGGTGCCGAAGTTAATTAGTCTTGGAATAAGCGGACAGGGTTGCTGGAGATTAGCCGGTGATACTTTGCTGCATTTCGATAACCATTGGGGCACGTCCTCTACCGTGGGCAAAGTGTCTGTAATGGCCTGTGATTATCGTAAAAAAACCGGCATTGCCATAGGTATAAACGATATGAGCCTTATATGGGGCGGGGTGTTTGATATATGCGGGACATGGAACAGTGCGGATAAATGTTCAAATGCACCGGATGGCGGGCATTCCAGCCACAGGAGAGGAAAAAGCGTGGACGTGGACCATTCGGGGGTTAAGGAAGACGTGTTAGACAAAATTGCAAAGAGACATAGTTGTAAGAGGAAAGAGGTTACCAAAATTCATTACCAATGTCCGTGAGCAGGAGGTTTTATGAAAAAATATTTTTTGGTTTTTATAGCGATTTTATGCTCGTTATCGTCTGCCTTTGCTGAAACCTACTGGGCAGGCGAACTTCCGAATATAAAGGACACGAGCCTTAAGGCGGAAGTTATCGTTGACAAGGATATTTTCACCTATTCTTATTCCATCAGCAGCGGTTATTCCAACACAGGACAAATCTGGTCTTTTGACATAGATATTAGATATCCGGAGGGGAGCATCGCCTTAAGCGACGAAGGATTAAAGAACGGCCCGGATGATATAGCTTCCACTAATGTTCTATCACTGCCTGAAACTCCAAAGATGATACCTGTGGGATTGTGGTCTCCGCCCGATTGGAATTCAGGGCTTAGCGTCGTTGGGATGGCCGGATGGGGTTCAGATGACAAACAATACAGGATTTCTCCGGGACGCTATTTGACAGGCTTTCGGATAATGAGCAGGGGCTTGCCGGGGATAAGAGATTTTAGAATAGAGCCGAAGTTGATCCCTCCGTCCGAAGAAGAAGATGAAGATGAAGAAAATGAGATTGCTAAAATTCAGGCAGTCGAGGACAAAGCGGCCTACCACGGCAAGACCCTCGGCCCGACCGCCCCTCCGGCTGATTTCAAGCCCCTTGAGTTTATTGACTACATCGTCGCCCTCAAGCACGCCGCCTCGACAGTAACCCTCGGCTGGATAAAGAACAAAGGCGTTGAAAACAGCCTCGACGTGAAACTCGAAAATGCGAAAAAGGCCATCGAGAGGAATAATATCGCCGCGGCAAAGAACATGCTCTCGGCCTTTATAAACGAGGTCGAGGCGCAGGGATGCGCGACATACTCCGGCTGCCCCGCGGGCAAGCACCTCACCCCCGAGGCCTACGGGCTTTTGAAGTATAACGCGCAATATCTCATGGAAAGGCTGTAATGAGCCGTCGCATGCTTAAGGCTGCTGCGTTTTTCATATTGATGTTCTTTGTTCATGTTGTCGCGGCGTATGCCGACGGCGCCGCGATAATCGTCTCCGGCCCGGACGCGCCTTCTAACGGGACCTGCTACTCGGCAAGCGGAGGCGAAGGGCCTTATGCGTGGACAATCTCAAAAGGCTCGATAAACAGTACCGGATGCGTCAGCAATATTTCAGGCCAATGCGGAGCCGCGACAGTAACGGCAACGGACTCCTGCGGCGAGACTGTCACAAAAGACGTAAGAATGCCGGGCGGAGTGTGGGTAAGAATTTTTCTCTGTGAAGGCTATGTATATTGGTGTAATTTTAATATATTGATTACTGAAGATGGTATTTATAGATATGGGTCAGATGTAAGATGTGGTAGTTCAGCTCCAGGAGATTGCACTGCTGCTACTTTTGCTGCTGGACATCCAGTTTCTAATTGGAATAGTGTTCCGTGCCCCGTAGGTGGTTGTCTTAATAAATACATAAAAGCTGCTTCGGTAGACAAATGGAGTTGCCCATGAACCGGTGGAATACGGCATTAAAACTTAAAGACCCTTTTGACTGTGGCGAGTTTGTCTGCGTTTGTATGGAGAGCAGATGTAGCCGGGTATGCCAGTAATAGAGGATAATGCTGTTCGCATGGCGATAGTTTTATCTCTCAAAGACCTCTTTTATTACGAAAAAAATATGGTTTTAAGCCAATCTAATCCGCTTTAGCTCCAATTCCGCTGATGACAAATGCGTTAATTTATGAGTGAAGGACATTCTTTGTCTGCCGTGTTATTGCTTATTTATGTGAATTTGACCGTATTTGATCGCTTTCCAATTCGACAACGTATGACTCAGGGTTTTTCTGACGCATAAAATGGCGAGCCTTTAGACGTGTGCGCCGCCCCTGCACCCGGAATGTTTTAACCTGCGCTACGGTGTGCAGGCCACGGCGGTCTATTTATTCATTGTGCTGTCCGCAGGACCTTGACATCAAGGCCGCCGTGTGTTAATTATATAAAGAGACAGACATTCAAATACTCCGAGCCGTCTCCCCTAAAGCCAAACGCCACGGGGACCGGCCGACCGGGTTTGACTGGAAACGGTCAAGCCTCCCGTGCTTGGAAAGGAGGAATGGCGTCATACGCAGGGCCAACCTTTTTGAGGTTGGTTTTTTTGTTTTGAGGCGCACCATGACCATGAATAAACAAGCGAAAATACCGGCAGAAACGCCCGAAACGCTTCTCACCGACCGTTTCGGCCGGAGGCTGAATTATTTAAGGGTCTCGGTGACGGACAGGTGCAACCAGAGGTGCGCCTACTGCGCCCCTTATTCCGAGAAATTTAAAAACCGGAATGATATCCTCTCCTTTGACGAGATAACGCGCCTCGTAAGCCTCATGGTCTCGATGGGGGTCGAAAAGGTCCGCCTGACCGGAGGCGAGCCGCTCGTAAGAAAAGACTTGCCAAAGCTCGTTTCGATGCTGAAAGAGGCGGGGGTTAAAGACCTCTCCATGACCACGAACGCGGTCTTGCTCGAAAGATTCGTTGACGAACTCGCCGCGAACGGGCTGAACAGGATAAACGTGAGCCTCGATTCCCTTAATCCGAAAAAGTTCAAGAAAATCTCCGGCAACGGGGACATCGTTCCGGTATTAAGAGGCATAGAAGCGGCTATTAACCGCGGCCTTTCTCCGGTAAAAATCAATACCGTCATAATGAAGATGAACGAGGATGAGCTCGCCTCGATAATAGACTTCGCCGGAGAGCGCGGCTTGAACGTAAGATTCATCGAATGCATGCCCATGAGCGACGGGTTCGATTGGAAGGGCAACTACGTCCCTGTAAGTACTGTCCTTCAAAGGCAAGACATCATCGAAAGAGTTGACGTCGCGGCAACGCCTGATGCGGGAAAGGCCGCGGCCTACACCCTTCCCCTCAAGTCGGGCAAGGGTAGTGTCGGATTCGTCTCTCCGATGTCAAACCGCTTTTGCGAGGGATGCAACAGGCTCCGCCTCACGTCCGACGGAAAGCTCCGTTCCTGCCTTCCCGCGGACAAGGACGTTTCTCTGAAAGAGGCGCTCAGAAATAACGCCCCCACGGAAGAACTTCTCGCCCTTATAAGAGCGGCGGTCGAAATAAAACCCGAAACCGGAGAATACACCTTCACGGAAAAAGGCCGCAAAAGATCCATGATACACATAGGAGGCTAAAGGTCCCTCCCTTTTTCAAAGGGAGGTCAGGAGGGATTTAAATGAAGATTTCAGGAAGAAACCAACTGCCTGGAGAAATCGTAGAGATAAAAAAAGGAGACGTGGTCTCGGAGGTCGTGATACAGGTCGGGGAATATCATATCGCAGGCGTCATCACGACTACAAGCGTCGAAAACATGTCCCTTAAACTCGGAGACCGCGTAACGGCCCTCATAAAGGCCACGGAAGTATCCTTCATAAAATGAAACTGCTCGCCTCTATGGTGTTATGCGCCGCTCTTTTGACGGGCGTTGCCTTTGCCGAGGATAAAACCATTGGCATAGCGGTATCGTCGAACGCGCTGGAACCTGCGAAGGAACTCGCTTTGCTCTTTGAAAAAAAACACCCGGTTCGTGTTTCCATATCGTCTGGTTCGAGCGGAAAACTCTACGCCCAGATAAGGCAAGGCGCTCCGTATCAGATATTCCTCGCGGCTGACGACACATATACCGCCCTGCTCGAAACAGAAGGCCTTGTCGCCACAAAAGGAAGGTTCAGATACGCGAAAGGAACGCTTGTAATATGGAGAAGGGCGAAAGACGCTAACGCTCCTTTGAAAGACATGACATTTCTTAAAGACCCCTCGATTAAGCGCGTAGCCATAGCGAACCCGGATACTGCCCCTTACGGAAGGGCGGCGATCGAGGCGATGAAAAGAAGCGGCATGTTCGATGACGTTAAAAAGAAACTCGTTTACGGCGAAAGCGTTGCTCAGGCATTCGGTTTCGCGGCAACAGGGAACGCAGACGCGGCAATGGCGCCTCTTTCGATTGTTTACGGCAAGAACGGCGAATACTTCATAGTGAGAGACGACTACCACTCGCCCATCATTCAGGAGGCGGCGCTTTTGAAAAACGCCTCGCAAGAGGCAAAAGAGTTTTTTGAATTTTTGAAATCAAAAGAAGCCGCGGACGTCTTTAAAAAATATGGGTATCTCAAACCTTAAGAAATACAGGTATACCAAAGGACGATAGATTATGGACTGGCAGCCTTTCTACATATCCTTCAAACTCGCCCTTGTAACGGCGTTTTTCCTCGTGCTCCTCGCGACGCCGGTGGCTTACGCCCTCGCCTTCAGGAACTTCAAGGGGAAACCCCTTGCCGAGGCGTTCTTCGCGTTGCCGATAGTGCTGCCTCCGACTGTTCTCGGATTTTTCGTGCTTGTGGCCGCGGGAAACCTCTCGCCTCTCGGAAGGTGGTATCATGAAATATTCGGAACTACCCTCGCTTTTTCGTTCGAGGGGCTTGTCGTGGCGTCAATACTCTACAGTTTTCCCTTCGCAGTGCAGCCGATGCAAAACGCCTTCGAGAACGTGGATAAAAACCTGATTGACGCGGCAAGGACTCTCGGATGCTCGGAATGGAGGAATTTTTTAAGCGTCATACTGCCTGCCTCGCGGAGAGGAATTGTAACGGGCGCGACGCTTTCATTCGCACACACGGTCGGAGAATTCGGAGTGGTCTTGATGGTCGGGGGGAGTATACCCGGAGAAACCAAGGTCGCAAGCATAGCCATATACGAAAAAGTGGAAACTGTGCAATACGGGGAGGCCGCAATCATGGCGGCCGCGCTCCTTGTGTTTTCGTTCGCGGTTCTCTCCTTCGTTTACTACATGAACAGGAAAACGAGCGTACCGGTATTTGGAAGATGATACTGATAGATTTCAGGAAAAAACTCAAAATATTCGAGATGGACGTCTCGTTAAGACTTGGCAGGGAAATAACAGTCCTTACCGGGCCGAACGGAAGCGGCAAGTCAACGCTCCTTCGGGTCGTCGCGGGGCTTGTAAAACCGGACAGCGGCGAAATAGCGGTCAACGGCGTTACATACTTCGACGAAAACACAAACCTTCCTCCTGAGGAGCGCAACTCCGGCTACATCCCGCATGGCAACTCGCTCTTTCCGTGGCTTACGGTCGAAAAAAACGTGCTTTTCGGGCTTACGAAAAACTTTGCCTTTCAAGAAAAAAAGTGGATTCAAACGTTATACTCTGAACTGGACATGACTCATCTCAAGAAAAGATACCCCTCTACCCTTTCGGGCGGCGAGGCGCAAAAAGCCCTTTTAGCCCGCGCCCTCGCAAGGAGGCCGCGGATTTTACTCCTTGACGAGCCGTTAAGCGCGGTTGACATGGCCGCGAGGCCAAGGATAAGGTCCTTCATAAGGGAGGTGCAAAAGGACTGGGGCATACCCGTCATAATGGTAACGCACGACCAGGCCGAGGCCCATATCATGGCTGACCGCGCGTTCGAACTCTTTGAAGGCAAGATCTCGGCCACTACGGAAAGAGGCAAGATAGAGAAGGTTCCGATGGTATCTTATTAAGGAGGATTTTTAACCCATGAAAACCCTTACCCATTTTAACGAAAAAGGCCGCGCCCGCATGGTGGACGTTTCGGAAAAGGCCGTAACCTCGCGGACGGCCGTGGCAAAAGGCCTAATACGCATGAGCGCCGAAACCATGAGCCTCATACGCAAGGGGCGCATAAAAAAAGGCGACGTCCTCGCCGTCGCTGACTGCGCCGCGGTCATGGCCGCGAAAAAAACGCCGGATATTATCCCAATGTGCCACCCCATACAGATAACGGGAATAGACGTGGACTTCGGCTTCGGAAAAACCGTAAAAAACTCCGCCTCCATAATGGTAACCGTTACGGCGCGGTGCGTGGGCCCTACAGGCATAGAGATGGAGGCGCTTACGGCGGTAAGCGCGGCGCTGCTTACCATATACGACATGTGCAAGTCAGTCGACCGCGGCATGACGATAGAAAAAATCCGTCTCGTTGAAAAATCCGGCGGCAGGAGCGGCCTATGGAAAAGGCAAGGATAAACCCATGGTAAAGGTTCTCTTTTTCGGCATACTCTCAAGCAAGACAGGTTGCAGGGAAACCGAGGTGGAACTCGGCTCAGCCGAAGTCGAACTCTCGGTTTTGATGGACAAATTGCGCGAAAAGTTCAAAGACCTTCCGAAGGCCGCCTACATGATAGCCGTAAATAAGGAGCAGGCGACCCTTAAAACAATCGTCAGGGACAACGACGAAGTGGCGATAATGCCGCCCTTTTCCGGAGGTTCGAGATGAACGCGAAAGTTACCCCCTTTTTCAAAGGGCGGGGTACCCATCCGGAGGATGGGTCGGAGGGGATTAAAGTCCGCATACAGGCCGAAGACTTCTCCATGGAAGAAGAAGTCGAAAGACTCATGGCCTCTTCCAAGAAGATCGGGGCAGTCGTGGCGTTTTTAGGCGCTGCGAGGGATTTTTCCGAAGGCAAAGACGTCAAGAGCATCGAGTTCGAAGAGTACAAGGGCATGGCCATAAAGGCCCTCGAAGAACTCCGGAGCGATACCATGAAGCGCTTCGACGTCATTGACATAAGCATAGTCCACAGAATAAACCGCGTGGAACCCGGAGACCGGATAGTCTTGATAGTGGCGGCGTCCATGCACAGAAAGGCGGCCTTCGACGCCTGCGAATGGTGCATAGACCGCTTGAAGCAAACCGTTCCCATATGGAAAAGGGAAATCACGCAGGAGGGAGATTCATGGGTAACGCCTCATCCGTAAGGGTTCCCATAATATCCATAGTCGGGCTTTCCGGCTCCGGCAAGACGACTCTTATGGAAAAACTCATACGCATATTCTCTTCGGAGGGTCTTCGCGTCGGCACCATAAAACACAGCTACCACCCCCACCCGCTCGACGCCCCTGGAAAAGACAGCTGGCGGCATAAAAACGCGGGAGCGGAAAAGGTTATCTTCGTAGGGCCCAAGTCCTTCCAGCTCGTCTCGGACATAAGAGACGACGAAACGCCGGAGGGCCTGAGCAGCGAATATCTTAAGGGCATGGATATTGTTTTGGTGGAGGGTTTCAATCGAGCCGGGGTCGAAAAGATAGAGGTCATAAGAAAAGGCCGCTCCGAAAAAATAGAGATGAAGTCCTCTGATAACCTCATCGCCGTTGTGACTGATTTTCCCGAAGACGCATTAAGGCGCGCCATCGGAGTTTCCGTGCCGATACTTGACATAGACGACGAAGCCTCGGTCGTTGAATTCATACGCAATCATCTTTCCATTCCGTCGTCCGACATAAAAAAGACAGGGAAAATATGACGATAACGACTGCCATGCAGGGCGTTAGAACAAAGCAGACCAAGGCGCGACGAAGGAGAGGAGCGAGGCGTACTTCTTATGTACGCCGCAGCGACGAGCCGAGGAGCAACGCAGGTATGCGAAGTTATAACGCCCTGCATAAAATCAAAGGCGTATCCTGCGTAATACTCTTAGGCGGCGAGTCGAAGAGAATGGGCAAAGACAAGGCAGGGGTAAAGATTTCCGGAAAAACGCTCTTTTCAATGGTTTACGAAAAAGTATCCCCTCTCTTCGACGAAGTAATGGTAAGCGCGCGCGATAAAAATTATGACGTAGCGCGCCTCATGAAAAAAAAGGCCGGGACTGCCCCCTTCCGCGTCGTATACGACGAACTCCCGGGCAGGGGACCGGCCATAGGGCTTTTAAGCGCGCTTAAAAACGCGCGTAACGTTTGGGTGTTCGCTATCGGCTGCGACAGCCCGTTTCCGAGCCCGAAGCTCATAAGACGCCTCGCGAAGTCCAAGGAAGGCTTCGATTGCGTCATCCCTGTTCACTTTAATCGGCTTCAGACCCTTTTCGCCCTTTACAAAAAGACCTGCTTCGCCCCGCTCTTATCGCGGATTAAAAAACGCGGCAATCCGGGTCTTGCGGAATTCATAGAAAAGTCTCCGTCAATAAAGGTTCTCTACGTTACCGAGAAAGAGATAAAAAAGATAGACCCCGCATTCGAAAGCTTCATGGATGCGGACACGCCGGAAGAATTGTCGCTCATGAAAAAAAAATTGGAAAAGGGAGTTTAACCGGATGAAAACCGTAAAAGAAGCCCAAACGATAATACTCGAACACGTACCGGTTCTTAAGACGGAAAACGTCCCGATAGAATCCTCTCTCGGAAGGATTCTGGCCGAGGACGTATCAAGCAACAGAAACCATCCTCCCTACGACATGTCCGCCATGGACGGCTACGCCGTCAGACACGTTGACATAAAAGGCGCCACAAAGGCAGTGCCCGCGGTTCTCTCGATAGTTGACGACATAAGGGCCGGCGTCGAACCAATATGCGCGGTAAAAACAGGCGAGGCAAGCCGCATCATGACAGGGGCCGCCGTGCCCGAAGGGGCGGACACCGTAATACGGGTCGAAGACACCGACCATGACGGAGCGAAGGTAAAGATATTCGTCCAAGCAAAGGAAGGAACCGACATAAGGCGCCTCGGCGAAAACCTCCGCAAAGGCGACCTTGTATTGAGCCGCGGCATTGAAATCGGCGCGGCGCAACTCGGAATACTCGCCATGGTCAAAAAGGCGGCCGTACCCGTGCACAGAAAACCGAGAATCGCGATAATATCCACCGGAGACGAACTCGAAGGCCTTACTGAAAAGTTCAGCGAAAGAAAAATCCCAGACGCCAACAGCTATACCGCCATGGCGCAGGCGCTCTCCGCCGGAGCGGAGCCGGTTCTTCTCGGCATAGCGAGAGACAGTAAAGAGGCTCTCATAAAAAAACTCCTTGAGGGTCTCGAATACGACGCCCTCATAATATCGGGCGGGGTATCGGTCGGGCATCACGACTTCGTGCGCCCAACCCTCGGTGAGCTCGGCATAGACATGCTCTTTTGGCGCGTCGCGATGAGGCCGGGTCATCCTTTCGCGTTCGGCCTTCGGCGCACAACTCCGGTATTCGCCCTTCCCGGGAATCCCGTGTCGAGCATGGTCTGCTTCGAAGAATTCATAACCCCGGCCATAAGGAAGATGACGGGCGCGGCCTCGGTTTTCAGAAAGACGATAAAGGCGCGTCTCACCGAAGACGTAAAAGATAAAAAAGGCAGGGTTCACTTCATGAGGGTAGTTCTCGAATACACGCCTGACGGATATTCGGCGCGCCTCACCGGGTCGCAGGGAAGCGCGATTTTAATGAGCATGGTAGCGGCCGACGGGCTTTTGGTCATGCCGAGCCACAGCGAAATCCTCAAAAAAGACTCTATCGCCACCGTTCAACTCCTAAACTACTCTTCCGGCCCGTCCGCCTTCCAGCACGAGTCCGACATTCCGGAGGAAGAGGCGTAAAATGTCAATCCTAAAAATAGGCGTTGTTACCGTCTCGGACAGGGCGAGCAGAGGCGAGTATGAAGACAAAGGCGGCCCTGCGGTCATAAACGAACTAAAAGGCATGATTCTATCGGAATGGGAGAGCGTCGTAAGAATCGTCCCCGATGAAAAAGAACTTATAGCAAAATGCCTCAAAGACCTCGCTGACAACGAAAAATGCCCTCTTATAATAACTACCGGCGGCACGGGCCCTGCCCTGCGGGACGTAACCCCCGACGCCACAATCGAAGTCTGCTACCGCATACTCGAAGGCTTCGGGGAACTAATGAGGACGGTTTCGCTCAAGAAAGTGCCGACGGCCATACTATCCCGCCAGACCGCCGGCATAAGAGGGCAAAGCCTCATAATAAACCTTCCTGGCAAGCCCTCCGCAATAGCGGACTGCCTCGGGGCCGTGTTTCCGGCCGTTCCCGACTGCGTGGACCTTTTGGGAGGGCCGTCCATAGAGACCAACCCCGAAAGAATCGCTTCGCACAGGCCGCACAAGGGCTGAGCCCCGACCATGCTAACACAATGCCTTACCTTTCTATTGACCTGCGGGAATATTTGTGCTATTCTTAAAAAACTGAGAAATCCCTTCAGAAAACGGTAAGAAAGGTCAACTCATGCCTAAAGCCGAGATTTGCGAGTTTAAAATAGGCGACCTTGCCGTATATCCCGCCCACGGTGTTGCGTTAATCGATTCGATAGAAAAGCAAAAGATCTTAGGTCTGAACCACTCTTTCTACGTCTTGAAGATTCTCGATTCGGACGCCACGATAATGGTGCCGATAAAAAACGCCGCTTCCGTCGGCATGCGCAAGATCATGAAAAAGAGCATGGTGCCGAAGGTGTATTCCGTGCTTAAGTCCAAAAAGGGCGTTACTGCCGACAGCCAGACGTGGAACAGAAGGTACCGCGACTACACGGAAAAGATACGCACCGGATGCGTCATTGAAGTGGCCAAGGTTTTAAGGGATCTTTCCATCTTGAAGCTCGACAAGGAACTTTCCTTCGGCGAGCGCAGAATGCTCGACACGGCAAAGAACCTGCTCGTAAAGGAAATATCGGTCGCCAAGAACTCTAAAGCCGACAAGGTGGAAGAGGAACTCGGCCGCATGATGAAGTGGTAAAAAGGACTGCGCCCGGTGGACACTATTTTCATGAGACTCCTCTTGGTGGTATTCGCTTCCTTGAGCGGATACGTAATACTCCGCCAAATAGTCGGCGACCATGAAATCGCCCTTACCGGTTTCGTAAGCGGCATACTCATAGCGCTCGCGGCGCTTAAGTTTGAAGAAAGAGTAAAAAAAACTCCCCTCAAGGTAGTCCTCGGCGGAGGCATAGGCCTCGTAACCGGACTAATCGTCGCCAACCTCTTCACCTACCCGCTCGTCCCGCACTTTTTCGCGAACGCGTACCTTGAGGTATCGGCCTACATCTTCACTAATTGCGTTCTCGGATACCTCGGACTGAGCATCGGCATGAAAAAAGGCGAAGAAATCAACTTCGACCTTTCCGAACTCCTTAAAAAGAAAGGCGCGCCCGAGGAAGACGGGAAGAAGAACCGCGCAATCTACGTTCTCGACACGAGCGTCATAATAGACGGCCGCGTGGCGGATGTCTGCCAAACCGGCTTCGTGGACGGACTTTTGATAGTGCCGAGATTCGTGCTCGCGGAACTCCAGTACATAGCGGATTCGGAAGAACCCCTTAAAAAGGCCCGCGGCGCGCGTGGGCTGGATGTGCTCGAAAAACTCCAGAAGGAAAAAAACATAGAGGTGCAAATCTCCGACGACGACTTCCCCGACATCCATCAGGTCGACATGAAACTCGTCTCCTTCGCCCAAAAACACAAGGCCAGGATACTCACTAACGACGTCAATCTGAATAAGGTGGCGAACCTCCGTGGCGTAGCGGTGCTCAATCTGAACTCTCTCGCCAATTCCTTAAAGCCCGTGGTATTGCCCGGCGAAGGCATGGCCATTACCGTAATAAAGGAAGGCAGGGAGGACGGCCAGGGAGTCGGGTATCTCGACGACGGGACGATGGTCGTCGTGGACAACGCGAGCGCTCTTCAGGGAAAAACCGTTGACATCGCCGTAACAAGCATCCTCCAGACAACCACAGGGAGGATGATATTCGCGAAGCTGAAAGACCAGAAAAAGGCCGCCTCGAAGGTACTGGCGGCCGTGCCGCACTAATATCCGCGCAGCAGCAGGGGTGACTCCCTGCACCCATAATGTTTTAATTAGCGTCGGCGGCCATACATGCCACAGGGGTTTATTCGTTCATTTTGCCGTCCGCAAGGACTGAACCTCCCGAAAGACACATCTTTAAATACCCCGCCTTATGTGCTATTCTCCCTAACACAATGAAAAAAAGGCATTGCCATAAAACCGTAGCGATAATACCGTCGGCCGGCAAAGGCAAAAGGTTCGGCGGCAAAAAAAACTACCTCTCGCTTTGCGGAACGCCGGTTTTGGCGCGAACCATCGAAGCCCTTGAAAGCTGCCGTCTCATCGACGCGATCGTCGTCGCCGTACGCAGGGAAGACGTCGAATACGTTAAAAACTCCGTCGTAAAAAAATTCGGCCTGAAAAAGGTGCTGGCCGTGGTAAAAGGCGGCAAAGAGAGGCAGGACTCGGTCGCGGCCGGGCTTCTGGCCGCGGGAGACTCGTTCGGCTTCGTTTTGGTGCACGACGGGGCGCGGCCTCTCGTAACGCAGGGAATCCTCGAACACGCGATAAAGGCCGCTTACAGGCACGGCGCCTCCGTAGCCGCAATGCCGCCGAAGGATACGATAAAAGAGATACGCGGAAGGTTCATAAAAAAGACCATTCCGAGGGACACACTCGTTTCGGTTCAAACCCCGCAGGTCTTCGAATACAGGCTTCTCCGAAGGGCTTTTGACAAGGCCGCGAAAGACGGCTTCCGCTCGACCGACGAAGCCGCCCTCGTTGAAAGACTCGGAATAAAAATAATCTCGATCCAAGGGTCCTACGAGAACATAAAGATAACCACAAGGGAAGACCTCGCAGTAGCGGAACTTATCCTTAAGGGCAGGGCAAGGGCAAGTGTAAACCCTAAAGGCCGTGATGCGTGTGCGTGATGCGCCCCGATGCCTTTGGATACGGAGCGCTCCGTATTGCAACATCGGAGCGTTATACGTAAAGAAATATCATTATAGACAGGCGAGGCGCCTGTCCTACGGCGCAGGGGAAACCCAGCGCCACTTTACGACACCAACGCTTTTTTCATATAACTTACGTTCATAACGTAAAGTGGCGCTGGACAAGGACCAAAACAGATATTGCAAAAAAGGGCTGATAAATGATAGATTTTAACTGCCTCCTTTGCGAAAGGCTTAAGCCATGAGAATAGGTTTCGGTTACGACGCGCATAAACTGGTTACCGGAAGACGCCTCATCTTGGGCGGCGTTCCGATAGATTTTCCGAAGGGCCTTCTCGGCCACTCGGACGCGGACGTTCTTTTGCACGCGCTCGTGGACGCGCTTTTGGGCGCCGCCGGATTAGGCGACATAGGAAAACACTTCCCTCCGATTGATGACGCCTATAAAGACATCTCAAGCGTAACGCTCCTCGAACGGGCCGCCTGTTCCATAAAAGAAAAAGGCTACTCAATCGTGAACGTGGACTCCTCCATAGTTTGCGAAGCGCCCCGCCTCGCCTCTTACATACCGAAGATGACGGAGATTACGGCAAAGGCTCTCGGCTGTGCCGTCGATTGCGTTAACATAAAAGCCACGACCGAAGAAGGCCTCGGTTTTACGGGGTCCGGCGAAGGCATCTCTGCCTATGCCGTGGCGCTTCTTTCCAAAAAAGGTTAAACCCATGCCTGTGCGCACACGTTTCGCTCCGAGCCCGACCGGGCTTTTGCACGTAGGAGGCGCAAGGACCGCCCTCTTTAACCGCCTTTTCGCCAAGAACGAAGGCGGCGTATTTATCTTGAGAATCGAAGACACGGACACGTCAAGGTCGAGCAAAAAATACGAAGAAGCCCTTATGCAAGACCTCTCATGGCTCGGCCTCGAATGGGACGAGGGGCCTGATAAAGGAGGGCCTTTCGGGCCGTACAGGCAGAGCGAGCGGCTTGACATCCACCTCGATTATTCTAGAAAACTCCTTAACGAGGGCAAGGCCTATCTGTGTTACTGCTCCAAGGAGAGGCTCGAAGAACTAAAGGCGTCCCGTTTGAAAAAAGGCCTTCCGCCGAGATACGACAAGAGGTGCCGCAACGGAAGGCCCGAAGGCGTCCCGGCCGGCGCCGGAGCGGCGATAAGATTCAAGGCGAGCGGCGATAAGATAGAATTCGAAGACATGGTTCACGGACGTCTCTCGTTCGAAGGCGCAGGCATGGGGGATTTCATAATAATCGGCTCGGACAACGTCGCGGCCTATAACTTCGCCGCGGCCATAGACGACTCTCTGATGAGGATAACCCACGTCATAAGAGGCGACGACCACCTGTCGAACACGCCGAGGCAGATTATGATATTGAACGCCCTCGGGTTCGCGCCGCCGTCTTACGGCCACATCCCTCTCGTGCTTTCAAAAGATAAAACTCCGTTAAGCAAACGCGACGCCAAAACCTCCATTGCCGCTTTGAGGGAAAGCGGATATCTCAAGGAGGCGGTCTTGAATTCGGCGGCGCGGCTCGGCTGGTCGCCGAGGCTTCGCC
>JBAQMW010000071.1:0-5298 GCA_049303155.1 Thermodesulfobacteriota bacterium
TCCCTGAGCCCATCTTTCAAAAAACTCGTAATCTCGTTTTTCCTGTTTTGAGGGGAAATAAAATCGGGATTTTTTTCGATATGCTCGAGTAATTTGTCTTTGTATTCGGAGAGCTTAAAAAACCAACTTTCCTCTTTTACCTTCTCAACCGGCCTCGCGCAAGCAGGGCATTTGCCTTCGACCACTTCCTTTTCCGTAACAAAGGTTTCGCACGGCACGCAATACCAATCCTCGTAAAAACCCTTATAGATGCCGCCTTTTTCTTTGACCATTCTCCAGAGTTCTTGGACAGCGGCCTTATGACGTGTCTCCGTCGTACGGACAAAATCGTCGTTAGATATGTTGAGCCTTTTCCAAAGTTCCTTGAAACGCACCACAACGCCGTCGGCGAATTCCTTCGGGGTTTTATTCGCCGCCGAAGCCGCCTTTTCGACCTTTTGCCCGTGCTCGTCCGTGCCTGTGAGGAAAAACACGTTCTCTTTGCCGAGCTTAAGCCTCTTGTACCTCGCAGCAACGTCCGTTGCGACGGTCGTATATGCATGACCGATATGCGGGATGTCGTTTACGTAATAGATGGGAGTCGTAACAAAGAACTTTTTCATTTGGCAGCGGGGTTTTCCGCCTCATTGCTTTCCACCGGCGCCTTAGGCGGACAGCCGCCGCAATCCGGGGCATGTTTCTTTTTTTCGCACGGAGCGCCATGCTCGTAACTCAGGCAGCACATCAGCCTTCCGCAAACTCCGGAAATCTTAAGCGGATTAAGAGCAACGTTTTGCTCCTTGGCCATCCTTACGGTAACAGGCTCGAAGTCAACGAGAAAACTCGAACAGCAAAATTCCCTTCCGCACGGGCCTATGCCGCCTACAAGCTTGGCCTCATCCCTCACTCCTATCTGGCGCATCTCGATTCTCGTATAGAAATGCGCGGCAAGGTCTTTCACCAATTCCCTGAAATCCACCCTGCTCTCGGACGTGAAATAGAATATGGCCTTGCTGGCGTCGAAAAGATACTCGACCCCGACGAGCTTCATCGGGAGCTTGTGCTTCTCTATCTTTTCCTTGCAGACCTTTATGGCCTCAAGCTCGCTCTCTTTGTTGAACTCGGCCCTCTCCGCGTCAACCGCGTCGGCCTTCCGTAAGACCTTTTTAATCTCCCTGTCAAGTTTAGCCTCGATCATCTCGATCGGCCCGTAAACGACCTTTCCCATGCCGAGACCCTTTTCAACCTCGACTATTACGATATCGCCGACTACGGCCTCGACGCCGGAGGCGCTGAAGTTATAGACCTTGTTTGCCCTCTTGAACCTTATTCCGAATACGATAGCCATATATGAAAAAATCTCCTTATCCTGCGGACGGTATGATGAACGTAGGGCAGGGTAGTTCGACCCTTCGATAAACTCAGGGCTCACTACAGGCTTTAGCCCTGCATAAAGACGCAACCCTGAAGGGAGGCGCTACGAAAGATACAACCCTTCCGCCTTAGGCGGAAGGTTGCCCTACGACTGGATTCCCGCTCAAAAGACCGCGGGAATGACAGAATGAGAGACGGCGTGCCGTAGGACAAGCGCCCCGCCTGTCAGCCCTGTTTTAGTATCGCGCGCCTTCCCACGGCCCCCTTGAATATGCGTATGAAAAGGGCGTCCATCGCGAGATTCTTGTTGGCGTAACGCGGCGGAAGCATGCTCGTCCTCGCGTCTTCCGCGAAAGCGAAGGCCTCGCAAACAGCGTTAAACCAGTCCTTGCCCCCGGCGGCCCCAACTGAGGCGCCTTTCAAAAAGCCCGCCATATCGGAATTCAAGACAAGTTCAGGGCATCCCGCGCCTGAAACCAAAATATCCCTCAATATATCCTTTAAAAACTCCATCGCCTCATCAGGCGAATCTTCCTTGGAAATAGCGGCCGAGAAATCAAGAATCCCCGCAATATCGCCGGAATCGAGCTTTAAAAACCGCCCGAAAAACGCCTTTCTCTTTTCGAGCGCTCCCTCGCTCGCCGCTTCATACGCCCACGCTAAACTCCCGGCGCAAAGCCTCGCGATAAGATTGGCGGCCTCGATACTCATGCCCTTTTTTTCGACAAGGGCTTTTTTCACGACCTCGAACGGAAGCGGCCTGAAGTTTATCCTCTGGCACCTTGAAAGCACGGTCGGGAGAAGCGAATCAGGCTCGGAAGACAAAAGCGCCACAATTGAACCCTCAGGCGGTTCCTCGAGGGTCTTTAAAAGGGCGTTGGCCGTATTCCTCGTCATGCATTGCGCCCCGTCAACCACGGCAACCCTCGTGCCGCTTTCCACCCTGTAGCGAAGCGCCCTCTGAAGTCCCCTTATCGCCTCTATCTTTAAAACAGGCTGGGAGCGTTTTCTCTTTTTAACCGCCTTTTGAAGTTCTTCCGCCTCGTCCGTTGTTCCGGCGTCTTCTTCCGGCTCTATAATGCAAAGATTTGTATGCGAGCCGGCATCGAACATCTCGCAGGAACGGCAAACGCCGCATGAGTCGTCCGAAAAATCCGCGCAATTGAGCGCGGCCGCGAAACTCTCGGCAACGAGCCTTTTTCCTATGCCGTCCGGACCTGAAAAAAGATACGCATGGGCGATTCTCTTGCTTCTGACCGCCTTTTTAAGCCTTTCAATCTCTTTTCCGTGGCCTAATATCGAAGAAAACTTCATTTTACCATTCTATCTATAATATCACAGATTTCCTTGTGAATCACGGGTATTTCGCGCGCCCCGTCAACGACCTTTATCCTCGCGGCGTCCTTTTTCGCGAGGTCGAGGTAGCCCGCCCTTATCCTCGCGTGGAACTCGATTGCCTCCTTCTCGAACCTATCTTCTTTTCCTGCCGCGTCCTTATTCCGCGCGTTTATCCTCGAAAACGCCCTCTTAAGCCCGACCTCTACCGGACAATCGAGGACGAGCGTCAGGTTCGGCAAAACTCCGGCGGCGCAGTAATTATTAATTTGGTTGACCGCGTTCATGTCGAGGCCTCTGCCGTAACCTTGATACGCCACGGTAGAGTCGCAAAACCTGTCGCACAAAACGACCTTATCTTCATTCAAGGCCGGTTTTATTATATGAGCCAATAACTGCGCCCTCGACGCCTCGTAGAGGAAAAGCTCGGCGAAGTAATCTATTGGCTCGTCGTTCGTGTGGACGTTAAGGAGTATGGCCCTTACCCTCTCGCCTAATTCCGTGCCGCCCGGCTCCCTTACCGAGACGACCTCCTTGCCCTTCCACTCGAGATGATCCTTCACCATGTCCATCTGGGTGGTCTTGCCGCAACCCTCTATGCCTTCGAAAGTTATGAGAAAGCCCAATAGGAGTCTCCTTGAGGTTTTTTGAAATAAGAAAATACCACCTAAATTTATACTATAAAAAAGGCGTCTTGTCCAAAATTTTCGCCGTATAACAAAAATCATCTGGTCTGGAAAGCGGTTTTCCGCTATACTTTAAATTCTCTGCTTATGGAAAAGGTGGTTCAGGCGATAGGTCTTACCAAGAAATTCAACGGCTTCAAGGCCGTTGATAACGTCTCGTTCCATCTGAATAAAGGCGAGATACTCGGCCTTCTCGGGCCGAACGGCGCGGGAAAGACCACCACAATCCACATGCTCCTCGGCCTTACTACTCCGACGTCCGGAGAGGTAAAGGTCTTCGGAAAAAACTTTGAGACCGACAGGGAAGAGATACTTTCACGGGTCAACTTCTCGTCCTCCTACGTGTCGCTTCCCTACTCCCTGACTGTCATGGAAAACCTCCTTGTCTTCGCCCGCATCTACGGCGTAAAGGAGCCGGAAAAGAAAATCAGGGAACTGCTCTCGATATTCGAGATAGACGCGGCCGGCGGCTCTATTTCGAGAAAACTCTCCTCAGGGCAGATGACTCGCGTAAGCCTCGTAAAATCGCTTCTGAACGACCCGGAGGTGTTATTCCTTGACGAGCCGACCGCGAGCCTCGACCCGGACATGGCCGACAGGACGCGCCGGCTCCTCCGGAAGATAAGGGACGAACGCGGGCTCTCGATAATCTACACCTCTCACAACATGAGCGAGATGACCGAGATGTGCGACAGGATAGTATTTCTGGATAAGGGAAAGGTCGCGGCGAGCGGAACCATGAACGAGGTGTTAAAGAGATTCAATGCCGCCTCTCTCGAAGAGGTGTTTCTGAAGATCGCGCGCGCTGATAAAACCATGGGAATGTAAGACATGAAACTATACAGAATAACGGCCTACACGGCCCGATATCTTTACCTCTACAAGAGAAGCCTGCCTCGCTTAATGGAGGTCTTTTACTGGCCTCTCGTGGACCTCTTTGTCTGGGGCTTCATAACCGTATATCTTTCGGCCTACAAGGGGGCTCTGCCGGACTTCGTCGGATTTTTCTTAGGCGCGCTCATACTCTGGGATATGCTATTCCGCTGCCAGCAGGGCATAACCGTATCCTTCCTCGAAGACATGTGGAGCAGAAACCTCCTTAATATCTTCGTCAGCCCGTTAAGCCCGGCTGAATACGTTTGCTCGCTTCTCGCGATGAGCGTCATAAAACTCATCCTCGCCTCGAGCGTGATGATTCTCGCGGCGTTCGCTTTTTACTCGTTTAACGTCTTCCAAATGGGCTTCGCTCTCGTGCCTCTCGCGGCAAACCTTCTCGTCATGGGCTGGGCCGTGGGCATAATAACGACTGCCGTGATAATGAGGTTCGGGCAGGAAACAGAGGTTTTGGCTTGGGGCATAGCGTTTCTTTTTCAACCCTTTTCGGCCGTGTTCTATCCCGTGAGCGTATTGCCGCCTATCATGCAAAAAATCGCCTTCTACATACCCTCATCGCACATTTTCGAAGGCATGAGGGCAATAATAGCCGGCAAACCCTTCCCCACGGACGAGGTCCTTTGTGCCGCGCTTCTTAACGCGGGATATCTCGCGGCCGCAATCGTATTCTTCATATGGACTTTTAAATCGGTAAAAAGAAAAGGCCTTCTCGTCAAGATTGGCGAATAGCGAAAAGCCGCGCGATTAAAAACCATCGCGTGATTTGAGACCGCCTTATTCAAAACAAGATGCTGAAACGACCCTTCGACAGGCTCAGGGCAGGATTCAGCATGACAGATTGGATTATTAACTCCGGGACACATCCCATTTTATCGTCTATCAATCATGTGGCTAAAATGGGATGTGTCCCCTATATTAGATAAACGGATTTTTCTTATGACACTCTACGCAGATGTCCCGCTTGAAATCCATTCTCGCGAAATATTTTTGTTCTCCGCCGTGCGGCAAATGACAAGTGATGCAACTGATG
>JBAQMW010000072.1:0-2342 GCA_049303155.1 Thermodesulfobacteriota bacterium
CTCTACGATGGCTTTAGACGGTAAGGTTACCCCCTTTTACAAAGGGGGGTCGGGGGGGATTAAAGAGTTGAGTTTTACCGGGCACGACGTCTCCGGAGAGGTTATCGTTAAGAAAATCCTCCGGAGGCTAAAGTTCGGCAGAAAAGTCATAAAAGTCTTATCCTCGGTCGCGCGAAACCATCACAGGGTCTTCGTCCTTTCAAAACTGAGAAGACCTTCGAAAAGGACAAAGGCGCATTTTTTCAACGCCGTCGGAAGTGACGCCGGCCCTGTTGTGCTTTTGACCGCGCTCTGCGACGCCAGAGTTACGAGAGGCGGCGAGGACGATTCCGTATATGAGTGCGTAAGCGCCATGCTGGATTTCTACTTCGACGTTTATTTGAAGAGAAAGACAAAGCCGCTTTTGAGCGGAGAGGAAGTAATGAGGATTTTTGGCGTGAAAGAGGGGCCTTCGGTCGGGGAGATTATGAAGGAGATGGATGAGATGGTAAGTTCCGGCGAAGTCCGCACGAGACAACAGGCGATAGAGATTATAAAAAAGGGGCGGGAGAAAAAAGCATAGGATAAAGGAATTGAAAAGAAGCGGGGTTTATCGAGGTGGATTGTTAAAAGGTTCTCCCCTTTTACAAAGGGGAGACAGAGAGGATTTAAGAAGCCCCGTTAAATCCCCCCTACCCCCCTTTGAAAAAGGGGGGAGAAAAAAGTACATAAAAGAATACTGGTTGATTTTCAAGCCGAAAAAGGTTAAAAATATGAAAACATTCCGGAGGTGCGTCGTGCCCAAGTTTTTAAGTATTTTTTTCGTTGCGAGCGTTATTTTCTTGTCAACGGCATCAGTGACTCACGGAGAAGACAAGAAAAATTCTTCAAAGGAGGATTTGACCAAGGTGAGGGCCATAATAGAGACCAAGCACGGAGAGATAGAGATAAAGTTTTTCCCGGACGTCGCGCCGAATCATGTGAAAAACTTCATAAAACTCGCGAAGGAAGGTTTTTACGACGGAACCATATTCCACAGGGTCATTCCGGATTTTATGATTCAGGGCGGCGACCCCTTAACAAAGGGCGACGATAAGAGGAAGTACGGAACCGGCGGCCCGGGCTACATGGTTAAGGCCGAGTTCAATGAGATTCCCCATAAAAGGGGGATACTTTCCATGGCAAGGTCCCAGAGTCCGGATAGCGCGGGTTCTCAGTTTTTCATAGTCGTAAAGGATTCGAACTTCCTCGACCGGCAGTATACCGTCTTCGGGGAGGTGGTGCGCGGCATGGAAACGGCGGATAAGATAGTCGCGCTTCAAAGGGGCCCGAACGACCTCCCGAACGAAAGGGTGGAGATGAAGGTCAAGATTTTGGAGGAGGGTAAGTAGTAGGATGGGCATTGCCCACCGTTTACAGGAGCGAGTATCTGATCTTTTGGTGGGCAATGCCCACCCTACAGACTATTTGTCATTGCGAGCGAAGCGAAGCAATCTTGTTTTTTTGAGATTGCTTCGGGATAAAGCCCCTCGCAATGACGAAAATGGGGGTATTTCGCACACAACGGCGCCTGATTTTCAGGGCGCCGTTGTTTTTTGTTTCGCGGCCCGTCTTAAACGGGCGCCATGCTTATTACAATTTATTTGAATGACGGGAAATAATGGGTTATACTTAATGTGTCGGTAAAGGGGTTATCAACTGCGATAATAGGCGCATCGGGGGGTAACGTTATGGCGATTAAATCGGTAAAAGCGATTATAAACGACATGCCGCTCAAGTCAAAACTCTACATGATTCTTGCCGTCTTCTTATCCATGGGATTGGCGGTTTTTTTGGTTTTTACGAGGATTACATCGGACCTCGCGGTTGACGCGAGGATGGTGAACGTCGCGGGCTCCGCGAGGATGCAGATGTACCGGCTTTTGTATATTCTTCATGACGCCACGGCCGGCAAAAAAATCGAACTTGCCGACAAGTCCCGGATAATGGACAAGCTTAATTCTTATGTCCTTACATTAAGGGACGTGGACAAATACCTCTTCGGCCAGAAGCGGAAAGACCAGGCCACAAAGGACGCCGTTACCAAGATTACAATCTTGGGAGACAACTGGAAGTCTTTTGAAACCCTTCTCGTGGCGTATCTTTTGAATCCCGAAGAATACAAGGTGCTTCTTTCTGACATAAATATTCGCGGCGTGGAGATGGTCGAGGTTACCGACAAACTTGTCGTGGATATAGAAAGCCGCCATAAAAACACCATAAGCCGCGTGTGGACGATTATAGTGTCGCTTTTCGCCGGTTCGGCGATTCTCACCTTGCTTATCGGGTATATCGTCATAACGTGCATGATATCTCCTCTCTCG
>JBAQMW010000073.1:0-4747 GCA_049303155.1 Thermodesulfobacteriota bacterium
CTGCCACGCTGTCGCCCCCGACGAATCCCCCGACGAGCGGGAATACGTAAAGAGAGGCGTTTTCCGGAACGTCGAAGCCCGCGTCCTTGGCCTTCAAAACTTGAGCCTCCTTGAAGGCCGTTTTAAAGGGTATCCTTCCCATGGGCTCGGGGGAAATCCCGAGGAGGATGTGTTCCATTACCGAGTTTCCGGCAGCGGTTATGGCGTCTATCTTTTTCGCGTCTATGCCGAAGCCGCTTATCAACTCGTTACATGCCCGGAGCGCCGCCGCCCTCATCTCTATCAGGGCATTCGGGGTTTTGGCAACGGCCTCTATCCTCGATATCACGTCGGCTCCGAAGCGGGACTGCGGGTTAGGAAGGCTCGCCTCGGCGATTGTATTTCTTTTTTTCAGGTCAACCAGACCCGCCGCGATTGTCGTGGTTCCTATGTCGAAGGCGACGCCGTACATGTCGTTCTCTCGCAGGCTGTTGAAAAAGTCCGTCTACTGCGTTGTCTTCGTCTCTCGTCACTGCGGCGTAGATGCTAACTACGCCTCATTCCTCGTTCCTCGACGCCTTGTATACGGAACTTTTTGAACAGCCTTAACGCAAAGGGTTTTTAACAGCCGGTTAGAATTTTACCGGCGGGGCGCTCGAGAAGATATACTTCAGGTCGTCGTCTTCGAACTGGAACCCGAGGCCGGCGTAGCTTGAGGCGAGGTCGAGTTTCGTCGCCGGGTCGTCGTAGCCTGCCGTAAGGAATATGTATTTTCCGAGGTTCACAGTTGCCCCTGCCTTTATGTGCGCGCCTCTTTTTTTGTCGAAGTCCGAGGCCTCGAACGACAGTTTTATCCTGTCCTTCCAGAGATAGTAATCCACGCCGGCGCCCCCGGCGGACTCTATCACGCCTCCGCGTATGACGACGTCTTTTATCCTCTTGGCAATCTGCGCCGATAGTTTCAGCTGGTCGGAGGTCTTTACCTTTTCGGTTGTGGTGGTTACGCCTCCGGTCGTAATGTCCATTGTGTCCACTTTGCGCTTGCCCCTCGGGTCGTCTATTATCTCGATGAGATAGTATTTATCGGCTTTCGGCTGTATCTTTATCGAGAAGTAGTTCTTCACCTCGTGCGGGTCGAGGAGGTATTCGGCGCGGTAGGCGAGGAACATCTTTATGCGCTCGCCTCGCTCTATGTAGGAGTTTATGCCGGAGAGGGTCTTGTTGAGCTTTTCGTGCGTGGCGTCGTCGTTTATGAGTTTGCCGATGGTGCCTTCGCCTTTGTCTATCTTTCTCGCGATGTTTTTTATCGAGGCCACGGTCTCTTTGAGTTCCGGGCTCAAGTCCTGCGAGAGTTTGTCGAGAGTGGTCATGGCCGCGTCTAACTTCAAGGAGGCGGTCTTTAGGTTTTCTATGCCTTGCTTTATGTTTTCCCTGTTTTCGCCGAGTATGTCCCTCATGCTCACGGAGGCCTCTTTCAAGGTCGAGGAGAGGTCCGCGAAGTTTTGCATGGCCACCGTGATGTTATCCTCGTTTTTGGCGAGCATGTTGTCGAGCCTGAAGGTAAGGTCTTCGATGTTCTCTACGATGTTCCTTAGGGTGGTCTCTCCGTCCTTGCCGCCTAAGACGTTGCTTAAAGACCTCGTAACTTCCCTTACGTCTTCGGCCACGTCGGAGAGGATGGATACGAGTTTATCCATGTCCGCGTAGGTGAGGGTGCGCGTGATTTCGTCCCCGTCCTTTAGCGGCGGCGCACCGGGCGCACCCGGCAGGAGTTCAAGGTATTTTTCGCCGAGAAGCCCCTTTGTCTTTAATACCGCGACGAAGTCCTTGCCGATTACCATATCGGGTTTTATCCGGAGCGTGAGCCGCGCCATGTTGTTTTCGAGAGAGATGCCGGTTATGCGTCCGGCCTCGACCCCGGCTATGCTGACCGAGGCGTCCTTGTCGAGTCCCGAGGCGTTCTCGACCCTGACGAAGAGCGTGTAGCCCTCGTCGCCGCGGAGCTGTATGCCGCCTACGCGCAAAGACATGTAGACGAGGAGCACGAAACCCGCGAAAACGAATATGCCTACCTTGGCTTCGGCGCTGAGTTTTTCCATTAAAACACCTTTATCGGGCCGTGAGATTTTCCTTCGAGAAACTGCCTGAGCACCGGGTCGGGGTTCTTTTTCATTTCCTCGACCGTGCCTTCGGCTATAATCCTGCCCTGATGCAGCATCGCCATCTTGTCCGCTATCTTGTACGTGAGCGGTATGTCGTGCGTTATGGCTATGTAGGTCGTTTTCAGGGCTTTTTGCGTCTCAAGCATGAGTTCCCCGACCGAATCGCTCATTATGGGGTCTAATCCGGTCGTCGGCTCGTCGAATATCACGAACTCCGGGTCCATCACTATGGCCCTCGCGAGCCCGACTCTCTTTTTCATTCCTCCGCTCAACTCCGAGGGCATCATGTCCTCGACCCCTTTGAGGCCGACCCTGTTTAATTTTTGGGTTACGATTTTTCTTATCTCCTGCGCGGACATGTTCGTGTGCTCCTTTAAAGCGAATCCGACGTTTTCCGCGACGGTCATGGAGTCGAAAAGCGCCGCCCCCTGAAACAGCATGCCGAACCGCTTCAAGACCTCGTTAAATTCGGAGTCGGTCATCTTGGTAAGATCTTTGCCGTCAAGCAGTATCTCGCCGCTGTCGGGCTTCAAGAGGCCGATTATGTGCTTTATGAGGACGCTCTTGCCCTCGCCGCTTCGCCCGATGATGACGGTTATCTTGCCTTGCTCTATGGCAAGGTCAATGCCGTCCAAAACGGCTTTCCCCTTGAACGTCTTTTTAAGTCCCTTAATTTGTATCATATATGGGAGAGTTCTTTCAATTAGAACATGATTGCCGTAAGTATGTAGTCGAAAACCAGAATCATGACGCAGCTTAATACTACCGCCTTTGTCGTGGCGCGCCCCACTCCCTCGGCCCCTCCGCTCGTCGTGTAGCCCTGATAACTCGATACGAGGGCTATTATAAGCCCGAATACGGCTGATTTTACGAGCCCGTAAAATATGTCGTCGACGTCCACGTAGTCTATCGTTCTTCCGATATAAACGCCGGAGTTTATGCCGAGGAGTTTTACTCCGACGAAGTAGCCGCCTAAAACCCCTACGAAATCGGTTACGATTGCCAGAATCGGAAGCATGGTAATCCCTGCGACAAGGCGCGGCACGACGAGGTATTTCACGGGGTTAAGGGCCATCGTGTATATGGCGTCGATCTGCTCGGTAACGCGCATGGTGCCGAGCTCGGTAGCCATGGCGCTTCCGGCCCTTCCCGCCACCATAAGCCCCGTAAGCACCGGGCCGAGTTCCCTTGCCATGCTCAACGCAACCGCCGGACCTACGAGGCCCTCGGCGCCGAAACGCTTAAGCGCGTCATAGCTCTGCATGGCGAGCACCATGCCGGTAAAGGTGCCGGTGAGTATGACGACGAAGAGACTGTTCACCCCGACGAATTCCATCTGCTTGAAGATGTTTCGGAATTTGACGGGCGGAACGAAAAGGTGATAGGTCGCTTGGCCGAGCATTATGGTCATGCTGCCGGCCGTTGTTACGAAGTTTTCGGCCGACTTGCCGAGTCTTTCGAAAAATATCTTCATGCAAGAAGCCTCGGCACTCTCGCGGATATGTTGCAGAATATCTCGTAGGGTATGGTATCGGCCTTTGCGGCTATCTCTTCCACTGTTATCGTCTCCTCGTCCTGTGAGCCGATTAAGACAGCCTCGTCGCCTGCTGAGACGCCTTGGATACCGGTTACGTCTATCATCGTGAAGTCCATGCATACTCGTCCGGCTATCGGTGCGCGCTTGCCCCTTATCAGGACTTCTCCTCCGGCCCGCCCTTCCCCGGCGGGCGCCCCGGAAAGGGCGAAGGGAATTCCGTCGCCGTAGCCTATGGGGAGTGTCGCTATGAGGCTTTCTTTTTGCGTCATGAAGGTTCTGCCGTAGCTTATGGGCGAGCCGGCGGACATCTTCTTAACCTGCATTATCTGGGTCTTCAGTTTCATGACCGGCTTTAGATGCGCCTTGTCTTTAAGCCGCGGACACGGGTACGCGCCGTAGAGCATGAGTCCCGGCCTGACGAGGTTGAATCTCGCGTCCGGCAAATCCAGTATCGCGGCGCTGTTGGCAATATGGATATAAGGCGGGTCGTAGCCGAGTCCCTGCGCTATGGAAACGGTTTTAAGAAACGTGTCGAGTTGTTTTTTCGAGAACTGTTTGTCAGCGGAGTCGGCCTCGGATAAGTGCGAGAGTATGCCTTCGAGAACGAGGTTTCCGAAGGTCTTTAGTTCCTGAAAAAAGCCGACTATCTGGCGGGGCAGTATGCCGAGCCGCCCCATGCCCGTATCGAGTTTCACGTGCACGGATTTTCTCTTGTTGTGTTTTTTGGCGAAGATGTCGAGAAGGGTGGCGGTATCGGCGTCGAATATCACTGGTGTCAAGTCGAACTCGAAGCAATCTTGTATCTGGCTCGGATATATGCCGCCTAAAACCACTATCGGCTTTTTTATGTTGCTTTGCCTAAGCCTTGCGCCTTCTTCCACAAACGCCACGCCGAACATCTCGCAGCCGGATTCTTCGAGGGTCTTTGCAACGCCTAAGTCCCCGTGGCCGTAGGCGTTCGCCTTGACGATTGCCATGGTCTTTGTGCCGGGCATGAGGAGCTTTTTTACCGCTCCGTAATTATGCCTCAGGGCGGCAACGTCTATTATGGCATGGGTCGGTCTTGTGC
>JBAQMW010000074.1:0-8477 GCA_049303155.1 Thermodesulfobacteriota bacterium
GGTCAAACCCCTGCACCTCGGCTATGGCGGCCGAGACGTCCCCGGACGGAACCCCCATAAGCGAGGAAAGTTCGTTTACCGTGGCGTCCACGAACGCCTCGTCGCTCATGCCGCCTCTCTCCATAACCCTTAAAAACCCGTGCTCGTCTATGTTGCCGATTACAAACTCCGCTATCTTTTTATCCCTCTCGCAAAGCGGAAGATGCCGGAGTTGGAGCATCAGGTGTTCCTTAAGCGTAATGCCGCTTGATGGCGCCTTTTCGAAAAAACCGTCCTCGCCGGCTTCGCTGAAATCAAGTCTTGGCCCCATGTAGGGGTCGTGCACCTCCAAATACTCCTGCCACTCCTGCTCGGGCTTCGCCTCCTTGCCTTCTATGGGTGAATCTTCTTCCGTCTGTCCTTCGGCGGGCGCGGCGTCCTCCAACACCGGATTCGAGAGAAGCTCCTCGCGCACGAGTTCCTGCAACTCCGTCCTCGACAGCTGTAACAATTTTATCGACAACTGAAGCTGCGGCGTAAGAAGAAGCTTTTGCGAAAGTCTGAGTTCCTGCTTTAGTTCGTATGCCATAGTGTATGCTCGTCTCCGGATTCCCGCGTCATTTATTATATCCGGATTCCCGCCCAAAAACTTGTCCTCGTGAAAACGAGGAACCAAGTCTTTTTATAAATGCTTTTCCTGGATTCCCGCTCAAAAGACCGCGGGAATGACAAGATGGAAAGACCGCAGGAATGACAGACTCTCAGAGCCTGAAGTTCTCGCCCAAATAAACGTCCCTGACCTCGCGGCTTTCGAGTATCTCTTTGGGCTCTCCGGACATGAGAATCCTGCCCCTGTCTATTATGTAACCCCTGTCGCATATGCCGAGCGTCGCCGAGACATTGTGGTCGGTTATGAGTATGCCGATGCCGCGCTCCCGTAAACCCTTGACGACCCCCTGTATGTCCGAAACCGCTATCGGGTCTATCCCTGAAAAAGGCTCGTCCAGGAGAAGGAACGACGGCGAATTCACGAGCGCCCTCGCTATCTCGACCCTTCTCCTCTCGCCTCCGGAAAGGGCGTAGGCCTTGGTGTTCCTAACCCTGCTTATGCCGAACTCGTCCAAGAGCGACTCCGTAATCGCTTTCCTCTCGCCGGTGCTTACGTCTAAAAACTCCGCCACGGCCATTATGTTCTCCTCGACGGTGAGCTTTCTGAAAACCGACGGTTCCTGCGGCAGGTACCCTATACCGCGTCTCGCCCTCTCGTGCATCGGCATGGCGGCGATGTCCTCGCCGTCAATAAAAACGCTTCCCTCATCCGGCGCCACAAGGCCCGTCATCATGTAAAAAGTCGTTGTCTTACCCGCGCCGTTAGGCCCCAGGAGCCCTGCTATCTCGCCCTGCTTAAGGCTAAGCGAGATGCCGTCCACCACGCGTCTTCCCTTGTAAGACTTAACGAGGTCTTTCGCACTTAAATTTTTCATCAATCCCCCCGCTTCCCGTTGCAATGTGTTGCGGCAACGGGAACCCAGCCCCTTTGGAAAAGGGGGTAACCTTGCCGCTTCCTTCGACGCATTTTTTCTCCGGCATTATGACTGCCTTGACCCTCTTGCCCGGCGTATCGCCGCCTTCGACGGTCATGCTGTCGGAATCGGTATATAACGTTATCTTCCCGCCCTTTACAACGTCGGAGCACTGCTCGGCCACGGCGTTTCCGGTTATAACTATGGCGTTTTTGCCTTTATCGTAAACAGCGCGGTCACCTGCGGCCCTTTTATCGCCCTTCGCCACCCTGACGTTGCCGACGGCTATAATCTCCTTTATTTCGTCCTTTGCGCCGTAATATATCGTAAGTTCGTCGCTGCAGAGAATGAAATCTTCAATCCCCCCCGACCCATCCTCCGGATGGGTACCACGAAGCGGCGTGGGTCGGGGGGTAACTCTTTCCGCCACCACGTCCCCTTTAAAAATAACGACCTTGGCCTTAGAATCGGCCTCCATGGTCATCGAAGTCACGACCACGTCGCCGGCTGCTGAAAGCGCGAAGGCCGGAAATAAAACAACAGCAGCGAGAATCTCCCCGAAGCCAAAGAGCTTTTGTTTAAATGAACGCACCTTTTAATACCGCCCTAACGTCCTTCTTTACGGTCAACCTTTGCAGGGTAAGCAAAAACTCGAAACCAACCCCGCTCACGTCGGCCTTGCCGGATAGAATCCTCACGGGCTTTTCGGTATGGAACGCCTTTTTCTTTATGGAATACGCCATCTCGCTCGATGTAAGCGTGTAACCGTCGCCGTAAAGAACCTTTACCCCGCCTGTTGCAATCACCTCGCCGGAGGTTTCGTCATAGCTGCCATTTTTGCCGGTCATTGTATAACTATTGCCGTCCGCGGCGTAATAAATAAATCTTACGTTATCCAGAGCCGCGGCATCGGAGTCCTTCGTAAGGCTTAATCTGTCGGCGGTCAATTCCCATTCCTTCCTGCCGCCGGAAGCGCCGGAGTACCTCACGTTCATTATAACCGACCTTGGCAAAGGCTCCGTGATTGAGACGGTCTTTGGACTTTCCAAAACGCCGCTTTCCGAATCGAGAACGAAAAGAAACGCCGCCCCTCCGATGACGGCCGCCCCTAAAGCGATAAAAACAGGCCTCATCGCTAACTTCATGCCGTTCCGAAATCCCCGGAAAAACGCCGTGCTGAAAACACCTTAATCCCCCCGACCCCCCTCTTTATAAAAGGAGGTAATCTTGCCTCCGCGCCCAGCACCACTTTCGTGAAATGGTATATATTGCCTTAAATCAGATACCTCTATGCGAGCCCAGCACCACTTTTCAATACCAACACATCGGTAGTACGCTTACTCGTGGTAAATATACTTGCCTAAACCGTATGTGTTTACAGCGAAAAGTGGTGCTGGGCAAATAAACTTTGGGCTACGAAAGTGGTGCTGGGCGCGCTTAGTACCGAAAAATTATAACATTGCGAAAAAAACGTGTAAAGATTTTTATCGGCCCTACTTCATATAGCCCTTTAATATATCGCCCCACTTCCCTTGGGTCTTAAGTAAAATCTCTATCACTTCCCTTATTGCCCCTCTTCCGCCGCAACATTCCGTCCTGTAATGGGCGGCCTTTTTAACCTCTTTAACCCCGTCTCTGACCGACACCGCGAACCCGGCTCTCCGCATCACTGGTATGTCCACCAAGTCGTCTCCGACGAAGGCTGTCTCTTCGGCGCGGAACCCCGTCCTCGCCAATATGTCCTCGTAAGCCGCTCTCTTGTCGAGTGCGCCCTGATAGAGCATGGTTATGGAGAGTTCCGCGCACCTTTTCTTCAATGCCTCGGAAGACCGCGCCGTAATGACGGCGCAATCGAGGCCCGCCCTTTTAAGAAGCTTTATCCCGTGGCCGTCCCTCACGTTAAAGACCTTGATTTCCCTGCCCTCGCAGTCGTAGATTATGCCGCCGTCCGTAAGGACTCCGTCGCAATCCATGACGAGGAGCTTTATCCTCTTAATCCTTTTTTTTACGCTTTCCTTCAATGCAGCCATACGCTCCGCTTCTCCCTAACCGCAGGACTCGAACTTTACCCTTATGGAAAACTCAAGAGGAGCCTCCGAGTCAACGGGAAGCACGAAGACCACGCTTGAGCCCTGATATATCCTTTCGAACCCGGCCTCGGACAAAGACACGGTCTCTATCGGATACCGCCACACCGTAACCGGGCGAGAAACAATAAAGACCAGCCGAAGCCCTCCGTACCCGTCGGTCGCGGAAAACCGGCTCATGTTATCCTCCGAGCCAATCGAGCCGAGCCCGTGCTTTATCGCTCCGGTTTCCGCTCCGGTTTCAAGGAACTCGTAATGGCATACCGGCCCGTTACAGCCGGGCATGCAAAAAGAAAATTCCACGCCGAGCATCGAGTCTTTCGGAAGAGAGTTATGCGCTTCCGTTTCAACGCGGTAGTTCATTGAAAAAGAATCGGCTCCGGTGACTATGGCCTCTTTTGTTATTGAGACGCCAAGGCCAAAGGCAATTCCTTGCCTTTTCATGATAACGCCTTTTTCCTTGAGCGTAAAGCCATACTTGCCGTCGCGGAAGTCCCCGAGTTCGGAATACTTTCCCGACGAAAAGGCCTCTACTGTGGCGGAGTTTGCGAAAAAACTATCCCTGAAAGAGGTCTTTTGCACGGTATCGAATTTAAGATGCCTTTCAAGCCCCTCTTCCTTGGCCGTAATAGCGCCGTGTATGCTTTTTGCCGAAGCGCCTTCGCCCCCTCCGGCCGCCTCTTTAAGTTTCATGTGATAGCCCTCGAACCACCTCGTAAGGGTGTTGCCGATATTAAGAGCCCCGGGCTTCCAATCGGCCTCCACCAAACTTCCGCCGCGCCTCGGACTGAAAAAGAGATTGAACGTTTCCGCTCTTATCGCAACTTCATCGAAGGTGTCGCGGTCAATGTCAACGGCCTCCGCCTCGACCGAGTCTCCGTGCGAGCGGAGAAGAATGCCCTCGGCCTTAATAAGGTTTTCATATATCTCGCGCCGGAGGTGCGGCAAATAAAGCCCTCCGAAGACGCCGTGCCAGTAGGCGTCGTTGCACTGCGCCTTGTATAGATACGTCTTGGCCTGCCCCAAGGCTCCGTCTTTCATGCCGCTCTTTCCGGCCTCCTGTAGCGCTCTGCTCACGGACAACATCCTCTTATGCATCCAGTTCGCCTCAGGGTACTTGGCGAAAAAGTTCCTCCACATTCCGCCCTGCAAAAACCTCTTGACCCGCTCGCCGTCTTTCCACGTCTTGACTTCCTCGACGAGCGCGGTGTATTCCCTCGATGCCTCGGCCGGGAGCGCCCACTCGCCCATCTCCATGTAGGAAGTCGTCGGAAGATACACCCTTCCGAGAGGCTCTTCCTTTTCAAGATATTCGGAAAACGTCACGGGCTTCAACCTTCCGGAAAGGGAGTTAATCCTGTCTAAGAAACTGTCCAGCCAGCCCTCGTCGAACACCCACCTCCGTGTGCCCGGCCACACGCCGAACTTCTCGCCGTCGTCGGCGAAGATGGCGGCATTCCCCTTGCCTCCGTTGCCTATCTCGTTTATGTATTGCTCGAATTTATCCGCAGGCTCGAATGGAATCAGGTAACGAAGCCTCTCGCTTCCGGGGAATACCTTAACCACGTTTCCGAGTTCTTCTGTAACGTAGCAGCCCAAAAGGTCTTCCTTCTTGAGGCCGGACTTTATGAAGTGATAATCGTCAACCACGACGTATTCTACCCCGGCCGGAACGAGGCTCTCCGGAAGTGTCGGGTCCCACACCCTCTCGGTCAGCCATATCCCTTTCGGAGTCTGGCCGAAGACGTCTTGTATCCGGGTCTTCATCATGTTGAGCTGGCCGAGCCTGTCCTCGCGGGGTATGACGGCCAATACCGGCTCGTAATAACCGCCGCCCATGAGCTCTACCTGCCCTCTCGCGGCCATGTCCTTCAGCATCTCGATATAGCCGGGCTTTCTTTCGCAAAGCCAATCGAGGAGAAAGCCGGATATATGGAGCGAGAGTTTTATGGATGGCCTTCCGTGGAGTTTACGGAGAAATGGCTCGTAGGAATTGGCGTATGCATTTTCAAGGACGTCTTCGAAGTTTCCTACGGGCTGGTGATTGTGTATGCAAAATATGAAATACGTCATAACAGCTCTACCACGTGCACCACCTTGACGTCCACCCCGTATCTATGGCAGGCGTCTTTAATCTGTATTATACACCCGGGGCAGGCGGTTGCAACTATATCGGCGCCTGAGGCCTTTATGGACATGGCCTTCTTTTCGGCTATCTCCATGGAGAGTGGATAGTTAGTAAACGTAAGCCCGCCTCCGAGGCCGCAGCACTTGCAGGGATTTTTCATGCCCTTGAAGACATGACCGCTTTTCGCCAGGAGTTCCCTCGGCTCTTCGGTTATGCCCTGATACTTCTTAAGGTGGCAGGGGTCGTGATAGGTTACAATGCCTTCTTTCCTTTCGCCACTTGCCTCGTAAACAAGCTCTCTCGCGAGAAGTTCGGTTATATCCCTGACCTTCGACGCGAAGACCTCGGCCTTTTGCCTGACTGCAATTCCCTCGTCCGAAAGAACATCTTTAAAGACGTTTTTCAGGGCGTGGCCGCACGTGGCGCAAGACGTTACTATATAGTCGAGTTCGAGTTTCTCGAACGCCTCTATGTTGCGCAAGGCCGCTTCCTTGGCGCCCTGTCTGTCTCCGGACGAAAGAGCCGGCATGCCGCAGCAAACCTGTTCCGCCGGCACGGCTACCGAAGCGCCCGAAGAATCGAGCGCCTTTATTGTAGCCTCCCCTATCGAAGGCAACATATAGTTTATGCCGCAGCCTACGAAAAACCCGACGGCCGCGGTCGCGTTTGCTTTAACTTCCTTAATCCCCCCTAACCCCCCTTTGTAAAAAGGGGTAACCTTCATGGCCGCTATGTCCGGACGGTCCAAAAAGAAAACTTCCGGCAGTTCGGGAAGAAGTCTGCCGTCATCAACGAACGGGAGGGGAAATCTCGTTATAAGCCCGGAACCGGCTTCCTTTAAAAAAACCCCTTGCAGTTTCCCCGCCGCCTTCATGACCGTCTTGACAAGCGAAGCGGTCAGGCCTTCGGCTCCGAGGAGATTTTTGGCGGCCAAAGAAAAAATGCTCGGAATAATCTCTCCTTCCGATTGGACGCTCCTCGCCCTAAGCACGAGTTCCGGCACGTTCACCGCCTTTGGGCACGCCGAAAGGCACGAACCGCAAAGGGTGCATTCCTTTATGTGCCTTGCGTAGGCGTCCCCCATGCCTTCGGCGCCGCGGTAGCGCGCCTCTATCAAAGACACCCTGCCCCTCGGACTCGACGGCTCTCTCCGTAGAATATCGAACGTCGGGCAGGCGCTCTTGCACGCGCCGCACCTTACGCACTTAGCCGCCTCTTCAAGAAGACTTTTTTTATCAGAATCTTTCATATTTATTCCGGGGACAGTCCCGATTCTACGACTCCGCTTCGCTCCGTCCGTAAATCTGGGACAGTCCCCTTCGGGGAAATATCTTCCCGGGGTTAAGTATTCCGTTGGGATCAAAAGCCTTTTTTATCGCCTCCATCGCCTCGATTGCGCCGGGGGACAACTCCATCCCTATGTAAGGCGACTTGGTTATGCCTATGCCATGCTCGCCTGATATGGCGCCGCCGAGGCTCAAGGCAAGAGAGAATACGTCTTTTACCGCTTCCATTCCGCGCTCAAACTCATCGGCGTTCTTTTTATCCACCATGACGTTCACGTGTATGTTGCCGTCGCCGGCGTGCCCGAAGCTCGCTATGAGAACGTTCCTTTTTTCGGATATCTTCTCAAGCCCCCTCACGAGCGAGACAAGTTCGCTCCTCGGCACCACGACGTCTTCGTTAAGTTTCGTCGGCTTTAATTTATTCAACGAAGGCGAAATAGCCCTCCTTAAAGACCAAAGGTCTCTCACCTCATTTTTCGTGGAGGCTTCCTTGAACGAATACGCCTTATTCGCAATTGATATTTTTTTTATCTCAATCGAGTCTTTCCCGACGCACTCTTCCCTTCCGTCGGTCTCGACGAGAAGCACTGCCCCGGCGCTTGATTGCGTGCCGGTGTATTCAGAAACGCTTTTAAGGGAAATTCCGTCTATGAACTCAAGCATGGAGGGGATTATGCCGGAAGAGATTATCTTTGATGCGGCCTCTGCCGCGGACTCTATGTCCGGAAACTCTATAAGCATGGTGCGCCTCGCCTCGGGAAGAGGCAGAAGTTTAAGGTAAGCCCTCGTTACTATTCCGAGCGTTCCCTCCGAGCCGACCATGAGCTTGGTTAAGTCATACCCCACGACGCCCTTCATGGTCTTTTTGCCGCCCGTCCGGATTATCACGCCCGTAGGGAGCACGACCTCGAGGCCGAGCACGTAGTCTTTCGTTACTCCGTACTTAACCGCCCTCGGCCCTCCGGCGCACTCCGCGATATTGCCGCCTATGGTCGAGAATTTAACGCTCGTCGGGTCGGGAGGATAAAAAAGCCCCTGGGCTTCGGCCTCGTCCTGCAAATCGGCGGTTATGACTCCGGGTTCGACCTCTGCCGTAAAATTAAGATTGTCTATTTCAATGATGCGCCCCATGCGCTCGGTCGAGAGCACGACCCCTCCCTCCACGGGAAGGCTTCCGCCGGAAAATCCGGTGCCTGCGCCTCTCGGCACGACCGGAAAACCGAACCTGTTCGCGGCCTTCAAAACGGCAGAAACCTCTTCCGCGGAAACAGGAAACACAACGCAATCGGGAAGATATGGCGAGGCTAAAGCGTCGTAGGAATAACAGATGGCGTCTTCCTTGGAAAACGAGACGTTTTCGTTTCCAACCGCTTTTCTCAGTTCTTTAATCGCGGCGCTCGTAAGCATGAATCACCCATGTAGTTATCAGTTGCCGGTTATCAGTAGAACCGTTCGTCCTTCGACAGGCTCAGGA
>JBAQMW010000075.1:0-5883 GCA_049303155.1 Thermodesulfobacteriota bacterium
GTTTATAAAAACTAAAAAGGATTAAGGTTACCCCCTTTTACAAAGGGGCTGGCTCCCGTTGCCGCAACGCATTGCAACGGGAAGCGGGGAGATAAAGGAAAAATGAACCAACTCTATAAAAACATAGCTCTTTGGATAATCATCATCGCCTCGGTGCTCTTGATGTACACATTCCTTAACCAAAAAAAGGAGCCGGAGGAGAAGAAGATAATCTTCAGCGAGTTCGTTGCGGCGGTCGAAAACAACGACGTGGACGAGGTTACGATTCAGGGGCAGAATATAAAGGGCGTTTATAAAAGCGACAAAAAGAAGTTCGTCACCTTCGCCCCTAACGACCCGGAACTCGTCTCTAATCTCAAGGCAAAAGGAGTCAGGATATCGGCCGAGCCTGTGGTTGACACTCCGGGCTGGGGCACGATATTCGTCTCTTGGTTTCCGGTGCTTCTCATAATAGGATTCTGGCTCTTTTTCATGCGTCAGGTGCAGTCCGGCGGAGGAAAGGCCATGAGTTTCGGCAAGTCCCGCGCCAAACTCCTTAACGAATCCCAGCAGACCATAACCTTCAAGGATGTGGCCGGCATAGAAGAGGCAAAGGAAGAGGTAAGCGAGATAATAGATTTTCTTAAAGACCCGAAGAAGTTCACGCGCCTTGGCGGCAAGATTCCCAAGGGGGTTCTTCTCATGGGGGCTCCGGGCACAGGGAAAACGCTTCTGGCCAAGGCCATCGCAGGAGAGGCGGGGGTTCCGTTCTTCAGTATCTCGGGGAGCGACTTTGTCGAGATGTTCGTCGGAGTCGGGGCTTCGAGGGTGAGGGACCTTTTCGTGCAGGGCAAGAAAAACGCCCCTTGCATAATATTCATAGACGAGATAGACGCCGTCGGCCGCCACAGAGGCGCGGGATTAGGCGGAGGGCACGACGAGAGGGAGCAGACCTTGAATCAGCTCCTCGTGGAGATGGACGGCTTCGAGAGCGCGGAGGGAGTCATAATAGTGGCGGCCACGAACAGGCCCGACGTTTTGGACCCGGCGCTTCTTCGGCCCGGAAGGTTCGACAGGACTGTCGTCGTTCCGATACCGGACGTCAAGGGAAGGCTTGAGATACTCAAGGTGCACACTGCGAAGAGTCCTCTTGACGCTAACGTAAGCCTTGAGAGGGTTGCGCGCGGCACGCCCGGATTTTCCGGAGCGGATTTGGCGAACCTCGTCAACGAAGCCGCTCTCTTGGCGGCGAGAAAAGGCCAGGACAAGGTGGGAAGGGCGGAGCTTGACGAGGCGAAAGATAAGATTCTCATGGGTAAAGAGCGCAAAAGCATGATAATAAGCGAGGAAGAGAAGAAAAACACGGCCTACCATGAGGCAGGGCATACGCTTGTCGCGAGGCTCATACCGGGAACCGACCCGATACACAAGGTCTCGATAATACCTAGGGGCATGGCTTTGGGCGTTACGCAACAGCTCCCTATAGACGAGCGGCACACATACAGCAAGGACTTTTTGGTGAATAACATAGCGATACTCATGGGTGGAAGGGTGGCCGAGGAACTTGTCTTGAAGCACACCACGACGGGCGCGGGAAACGACATCGAGCGCGCCTCGGAGATGGCGCGGAAGATGGTCTGCGAATGGGGCATGAGCGAAAAGATAGGCCCTCTCGCGTGGGGCAAGCGCGAGGAGCATATATTCCTCGGCAAGGAAATGTCCCAGAGAAGGGACTTTAGCGAGCAAACCGCGATGGAGATAGATTCCGAGATAAAGGCCGTCGTAAGCGGCAATTACGCGAGGGCCAAAAGTATATTGAGCGAAAATATCGAAACGCTCCATAAATTGGCGAATCTTCTTCTTGAAAAAGAGACCGTTTCCGGCGAGGAGATAGACAACGTGGTTTTCGGCGGCACGGTGCCCCCGGGCGTGAAGACGGCCCGCGACGATAAGGCGGATACCGCGGCCATGCCCGGCACGGCCTGAAGGGTTTGTAGAATAGCGAAGTCTTTAATCGCTATCTTACGGCACGGAGAGCCAATTGAGTTTTCGCGTAAGGTCGATTGATATCGCGTCAACGATTGCCCGGGCATCGAGATGAGGCGCGTCGGCGTTGACCCGGCCGGCATCGCGCTCATGGCCGCGAAAGAGGTTTTCTATAACCTCAAGATTATCGGCTTGACCGCGCCGCAGGCCAATATCCTAAAGCAGGACGCCATAGCCTCGGGCGGCGAGGCGGCAGTCGCTAAAGGGGTAGTCTCATGCGAGATAAATTCCACTGACGCCGTTCTTTCCGGAACGTTGAAGCAGTTAAGACGTCTCGCTGATAAACTTAAAGCCCAGCCTTACGGCCTGCCGGATGCAGGAAAATCCATAAATGAAGCGTTAGACAGGCTGACGAACCGCGGGCATCTCGTGTTCAGGGGGCGGAGCCGCTCGTTTGACGTGTCGAACGGGGCTCTTGTAATGGGAGTATTGAACGTTACGCCTGATTCCTTTTATGACGGCGGCAGACATTCGGGAAAAAACGTTGCCATCGAGGCGGCGCTCCGCATGGCGGACGAGGGCGCGGACATAATAGACGTTGGAGGAGAATCATCGAGGCCCGGGGCGATTGATGTTCCTGTGGAAGAAGAGATAAGGCGGGTCGTGCCGGTCGTCGAGGAACTTTCCAAAAGGGGTTTGGCCATTTCGGTTGACACGGTAAAATCCCGCGTCGCGGACCTCGCTCTTTTTGCCGGGGCAGAGGCGATAAACGACATAAGCGCCATGCAGAGGGACCCGCTCATGGCAGAGGTCGTAAAAAGGCACGGCGCCGGAGTCGCGCTCATGCACATGAGGGGCACTCCCAAGACCATGCAGACGGAGACGGATTACGAAGACCTCATGGGAGAGGTGTTCGATTATCTCTTTGGCAGGGTGGAGTTTGCGGAGGGTTTCGGCATAGAGCGCGAAAAAATAGCAATAGACCCTGGCGTCGGGTTTGCCAAGACCTCTTCAGGGTGCCTTGAGATAATCAGGCGCCTCGGAGAACTTAAGACCATAGGCGTTCCTGTTTTAATCGGGACTTCGAGGAAGTCTTTTATAGGGAAGGCGCGGGGAGGAGCGGAAGCGGGAGAGCGGCTTATTGGCACCCTCGCAACGATTTCCGCCGCGCTTCTTAACGGCGCCAATATAATCCGCGCCCACGACGTGAAAGAGACCAAAGAGACAATACTCATGATAGAGGCGATAAAACGCGGCGAGATTCGGACGGAAGACAAGATATGACAAGCTGGCTCGATAAGATAGCATTCCCCGGCGCGACGGGCTGGATAGACATATTGCTGGTCGCCGCGGCGCTTTACTGGGTCATGCTTCTCGTCAAGGGTTCGAGGGCGGAAAAAATGCTCTGGGGGCTCGGGGTGGTGGTGTTCGCGTATTTCTTTTCCGGCAGGTTCGAACTCCTGACGCTCCATTGGCTTCTGAGCAATTTTCTCGGCTCCATCATCATAATCATAATAGTCATCTTCCAGCAGGACATAAGAAGGGCGCTCGTGCAGATGGGGAGGGCCGTGACGGCGAATAGGGCCGCTTCGATTGAGTATCTGGAAGAACTTGTCGACGCGGTCAAGACCATGTCGGAAAATAAAACCGGCGCTCTTATAGCCATAGAGAGGGAGGTCGAAACCGGGGACGTTACCTCCGGTGGGGTGGAACTCGGCGGCGAGGTCTCGAAGGAACTTCTTCTTACGGTCTTCATGCCGGCCTCGCCGCTTCACGACGGGGCGGTCATAGTGAAAAGGGGCAGGCTCGCCAAAGCGGGATGCATACTGCCGCTTACCGAAAAGGAACTCCCGAAGTCCATGGGCACGAGGCATAGGGCCGCCATCGGGCTTTCCGAGGACACGGACGCGGTGATAATCGTAGTGTCCGAGGAAACCGGCGACATAACCCTCGTCGTTTCCGAAGCCGTGGAGCAGGGGCTTTCGCCTGAGGAACTTCACGAGAAGATAAAAGGGCTTATATCGGTAGAGGCCGGGGCAAAGGGCGGCATGTTCAATTTTAACGGAAGCAGGCCATGATGAAAAAGGCGAAAAAAGCGAAAAACGATTTTTTCACCAAGTACATAATAAGGAATTTCAAATTAAAGATACTCGCCCTTGTCATCTCCGTGGCGCTCTGGTTTTTCGTCACGGAAGAGAAGGTTTCCGAGGTCGGGATGTTCGTTGCCTTGGAGACAAGGGGGGTTCCGAAGGGTATGGTTGTCGTTTCAAAGACGCCCGAAACGATAGAGGTTAGATTTTTCGGGCCCAAGGCCTTCATAGCCGGCCTTTCGCCTTCGGAGATAAAGGCGGAGCTGGATTTGAAGGACGCTCTGGAGGGGCTTAACGTTTATAAGCTTGCGGTCGAGAACATAAGCGTGCCCGGAGGGGTCGAGGTCGTGAAGATAAATCCCAAAACGGTTTACCTGACAATTGAGAAACCGAGCGAGGCGAAGAGATGAGGCCTAAAAAGAGGCTTTTCGGAACTGACGGCATAAGGGGGGTGGCGAACGTCGAGCCAATGACGGCTGAGACCGCGCTTAAGCTCGGCAGGGCCATAGCCCATATCTTCAAAAAGAAGCCGTACCGCCACAGGATAGTCATAGGCAAGGATACGCGCCTTTCGGGGTACATGCTCGAGAGCGCGATGATGGCGGGGGTTTGCTCCATGGGGGTTGACGCCCTTATGATAGGGCCTCTTCCGACTCCGGGCATAGCCTTCATAACGTCCAACATGAGGGCCGACGCGGGAATCGTCATCTCGGCCTCTCATAACCAGTATCATGATAACGGGATAAAGTTTTTCTCGAGGGACGGGTTCAAACTTTCCGACGCGCTTGAATTGGAGATAGAAAAATTCGTTTTCGGAAACCACGATAAAACGCCCCGGCCTACGGCCAAGGAGGTGGGAAAAGCCTTCAGGATAGACGACGCGCAGGGAAGGTACGTTGTTTTCGTCAAAAATACGTTCCCGAAAGAACTCACGCTCGACGGATTCAAGATTGTCGTTGACTGCGCTAACGGCGCGGCTTATAAGGTGGCGCCGCTGGTATTTTCCGAGCTCGGAGCCGAGGTAATTTCCTTGGGCGTAAATCCCGACGGCGAGAACATTAACCTCGGCTGCGGCGCGCTCCACACCGAAACGCTTCAAAAAGAGGTGAAACGCGTAGGGGCTGACTTAGGCATAGCGCTTGACGGGGACGGCGACAGGTGCGTGCTCGTTGACGAAAAAGGAAATATCGTTGACGGAGACCGCATAATGGCGATATGCGCCAAGGCCCTCATTAAAGAGGGAAGGCTCAAGAAGAAAACCGTGGTTTCGACCATAATGAGCAACTCCGCCTTCGACGTCGCCATAGAGAAGATGGGGGGCCGGGTGGTGAGGACGGACGTCGGAGACAGGTATGTCGTCGAGGAACTCGTGAAAAACGGATATAACTTCGGAGGCGAGCAGTCAGGCCACATAGTCTTTTTCGACCACACTACGACAGGCGACGGCATAATAACCGCGCTTCAGGCGCTTTCGGCGATGGTAAAGGGAGGCAAAGCTCTCTCCGAACTCGCGAAGATAATGACGCCTTTTCCGCAGGTGCTTTTAAACGTTAAGGTCAGGGAAAGAAAAGATTTGGATGGAATTCCTTCGATTAAAAACGCGCTCGAAAAGGTTAAGGCCAAACTCAAGGGACGGGGCAGGGCGTTCATACGCTATTCAGGAACCGAACCTCTCGCCCGTATTACGGTCGAGGGCGAAAAAGAGGACGAGATAAAACGCATGGCCGAGGAATTGGCTTCTCTTTTAAAAAAGGAATTGGCGTGATGGCAAGGCTTTCGGTTAACATTGACCACGTTGCAACCGTGCGTCAGGCGCGTCGTGCCAAAG
>JBAQMW010000076.1:0-15968 GCA_049303155.1 Thermodesulfobacteriota bacterium
ATTCAGAGATTAAGTTCCGTTTTAAATGAAATATCTACTCAACAGCAAGTAATTATCACTACTCATTCTCCGTTATTAGTTGACAGGACGAAAATCAATAACAATATTCTTGTTAATAAATCTAAAGCACTAGCTGCTAAAAATATTGTACAAATTAGAAATATCTTGGGGGTTCAAGTCTCTGACAATTTAACATCTGCCAGCTGGGTTCTGTTAGTTGAAGGTGAAGAGGATAAGAGAATAATAAAAACTTGGTTGACTGCGTTATCTACAAAACTTAAGAAAGAATTTGAGGCAAACCAAATAATTATTGATGATTTGCAAGGTGGCGCCAATCTTTCATACAAGCTGTCTCAATATAAAAATTTAATGTGCAATACGTTCTCATACTTAGACAACGATCCTTGTGCATTAAAAAGCTTTGAGCGTGCAAAAACACAAGGCCTTATAAATCTTGACAGTATTGTGTTTTCAGTATGTCCAGGCCGAGCGTATTCTGAAATTGAAGATTTAATTACTCCAGATACATACATTGAATCGATTCAAAATAAATTTGGTGTTACTTTAAAAGGCAGTCTTTTTAGGAATAATAAAAAGATTTGGTCTGATAGAGTGCATGCTGTATTTGTAAATCAAGGTAAGTTTTGGAATGATAAAATTGAGAAAGAAGTTAAAAATGTCGTTGCCGAAAGGGTTGAACAAGTTGGTATAGACAGTTTAAATCCAAAATGTATGAGTTCGGTTGAGAGCTTAATGGAATCACTATGTAAAAAAATGAATTTATAAGTTTGTACTGAAAAGGAAATCTAGGGACATTCCCCGTATTTTTTAATTAGTCATTGCGAGTAACCAAATGGTGCGAGGCAATCTTATCTTTATAAGAGAGAGATTGCTTCGTCCGCCTTTGGCGGACTCGCAATGACACGTGACAGGGTAGCAGGTTTTTTTGCCATAATGACACGCGACAGGATACCCGCCCTACTCCCCCTTGCCGTCTATCTTAATGGCGCAGAGGGTTCCGCACATGGTGCATACCTCTTTATCCGACGGAGGGCTTGATTCCCTTAACGTCCTTGCTGTAAACGGGTCTATGGAGGTTTTTATCTGGGTTTCCCAGTCAAGGGCCTTTCTCGCCACGCTCATCTTTATGTCGCGCTCCATTGCGCCGGGGATTTTTTTGGCTATATCTCCGGCGTGCGCCGCTATTTTCGCGGCAATCACTCCCGTTCTCACGTCCTCGACCGTCGGAAGCCTAAGGTGCTCGCTCGGGGTAACGTAGCAGAGAAAATCCGCTCCTTTTGATGCGGCTATTGCTCCGCCTATTGCCGAGGTTATGTGGTCATAGCCCGGCGCGATGTCCGTCACGAGCGGCCCTAAGACGTAAAACGGCGCGTTGTGGCAGAGGCGTTTTTGCAAAAGCACGTTCGCCTCTATCTGGTCTATCGGCACGTGTCCCGGCCCTTCTATCATCACCTGAACCCCTGATTCGAGCGATTCGGAGGCCAACTCGCCCAAGGTCGAGAGTTCCTCGATCTGCGCCCTGTCGGTCGCGTCGTTAAGGCATCCGGGCCTTAAGCCGTCGCCAAGGCTCAGAGTCATGTCGTATTTTTTCGCTATCTTCACGAGTCTCGGAAAGTCCTCGTAAAGAGGGTTTTCTTTTTTGTTGTATCTCATCCATTCGGCTATAAGCGCGCCGCCACGGCTTACGATTCCCATGACGCGGCCTTCCTTTTTGAGCCGTTCGAGAGCCCTCATTGTGATGCCAGTATGCACCGTAACGAAGTCAACCCCGTCTTCGGCCTGCATTTCGATTACCTCGAAAAATTCATCGGGAGACAACTCGACAAAGGATTTGCCCTTTTTTTTCGCGGCAAGGGCGGCCTGATAAATGGGAACCGTTCCTATGGGCACGGAGGATTCCTTGAGTATGGTTTTTCTTATGGCGTCTATGTCGCCTCCTGTGGACAAATCCATCACCGCGTCGGCCCCCGCCTCGATTGATACTTTAAGCTTAAGCAATTCTTCGTTAATGTCGAGCCTGTCCATCGAAGTGCCGATGTTGGCGTTTATCTTTGTGCGGAGCCCTTTTCCTATGGCGAGGGGCTTAATATTTCTTCGAAGGACGCTATTGGTTATTATGACGGTTCCGGAGGCGAGTTCTTTTCGGATGTGTTCGGCCTCGACCCCTTCGAAAAGAGCAACCTCGCGCATCTCGTCGGTTATTTTTCCGGTTCTTGCCATCTCAATTCTTGTCATGAGCGAGACTCCTTATGAAGTTTTAACTCCCGAATAAGTTCCTTTGTTGCCTTTCCCGGACTCTTTGCCGCCATGACTGCCGATATGACAGCAACGCCCGAAGCCCCTGTTTGCAAAACCTCTTTTATGTTTTCTTTTTTTATTCCGCCTATTCCGAAGAACGGAATCCGCAAAACCTTTGACGCTTTTTTAAGCGGTGAAAGCCCGATAGGTTCGCCGTATTTTTCCTTGGAAGGCGTGCGATACACAGGGCCGAGTGTTACGAAATCCGCACCGTCTTTTTCCGCCTGCAAGGCCTCTTTTATCGAATGGGCTGAGACGCCTATAAGGATTTTTTTGCCTACAAGAGGCCTGACGTCTTTCGGGGAAAAACTGTTTTGCCCGAGATGAATCCCGTCGGCTTTGACTGCTAACGCTACGTCAATCCGGTCGTTTATGAAAAGCAGGGCGTTGAATTCCTTTGTCAGCCGCCTTAACCTTAACGCAAGGCTAAAAAGTTTTTTGGCCGGAAGGTCTTTTTCACGGATACACACTGCCTTTACCCCGCCTTCAAGAGCGGCTTTTATCTTGCCAATAAGTTTTTCAATGCCTCCCGACCCGCGCCTGTCAGTCACGAGATAAAGAGAAGATTTCATTTCCATCGGCTTTTTTCCTCTTCCCTTTACCCTGCCTTTTTCCAAAGGTAATTCTTAAAAATAAAAACCAAAGTCGCTCCCATCAATACGAGGCTCATTATCTGCGCCGCCTTGAGGCCTCCGAGCATGAGACTGTCCGCCCTGAAAAATTCCACGAAGAATCTTCCACCGGAGTATAAAAGGAGATACACGGCGAATATGAATCCGTCTTTATGCCCTCTTTTCCTGAGAACGAACCAGAGAAAAAGAAATATCGAGAGGTTTATGAACATCTCGTAAAGCATGACCGGATGAATGGGTATTCCGGGGAATTCGTTCCCCGCTATGCTTTCCGAGGGGAATATCATTCCCAAGGGAGTTTCCGTCGGAGTTCCGTGCGCGTCCCCGTTCATGAAGTTCCCGAACCGTCCGAACGCCTGCGCGAGGATTAAGGCCGGAGCAGAGGCGTCGGCCATTCTGAAAAACGGCGTTTTTTTCTTTCTGACATAAGCCCATGCCGCGAGGATTCCTCCGATAAGGCCGCCGTGGAACGCGAGCCCCCCGTGCCATATTGCGGGGATCTCGAACAGGTTTATCGCGTAGAAGTCCCAGTTGAAGATAACGTAGTAGAGCCTCGCGCCGGAGATGCCCGCTATCGCGACCCACATGATGAAGTTCGCGACGTCGTCGCCGGTTAAAGGGATTGCCTTCCTTTTAACCTCGCTTCTTATGAGGTACGTGCCCGCTATTATCCCCGCCACGTACATGACTCCGTAGAAGCGTATCTGTATAAAACCTAAATCGAAAAGTATGGGGTGCAAGGCGTCGCTCCTTGCCGGCTATCGGTTAATCAGTAATTTGGGGTTCTTTCGCATCTTGCGCCCCCTCACCCTACCCTCTCCCCAAAGGGGAGAGGAAGTAACTGACCTACCTGCCAGCGTGTCCTCTTTATTATTCTATCATTCCTTCAATAGGGCTCGAAGCGGTTGCGTAGAGTTTTTTCGGTATCCTTCCGGCTAAGAAGGCGAGGCGTCCCGCCTCGACCGCGAGCCTCATTGCCCGCGCCATCTTTACCGGATCTTTCGCGCCCGCGATGCCGGTATTCATCAAAACTCCGTGGCATCCGAGTTCCATGGCTATGGCCGCGTCCGAGGCAGTGCCGACCCCCGCGTCCACTATGACGGGTATCTTCGCTGTTTCGAGTATTATGCGTATGTTGTATGGGTTTCTTATGCCGAGCCCGCTTCCTATCGGCGCGGCAAGAGGCATGACCGCGGCGCAGCCGATGTCTTCGAGTTTTTTAGCCATAATCGGGTCGTCGCTCACGTAGGGAAGCACGATAAAGCCTTCCTTCACGAGAACCTTCGCGGCCACAAGCAGTTCTTCGTTATCAGGGAAAAGGGTTTTTTCGTTCCCTATGACCTCGAGTTTCACGAGGTCTGTCGAGAGCGCCTCGCGCGCCAAGCGCGCGGTTCTTATCGCGTCTTCCGCCGTGTAACAGGCGGCGGTATTAGGCAGTATGGTGTAGCGGGACAAGTCTATGTGTCCGAGAAAAGAATCAGACGGATTTTTAAGGTCAACTCTCCTCACTGCGACCGTTACCATCTCGGCGCCTGATTCTTCGAGGGCTTTTTTCATAATCTCGTTTGAAGGGTATTTGCCGGAGCCGACCATAAGGCGGGACGTAAAGGTTCTTTTGCCTATCTTGAAAGAGTCGTTCGTTTCCATATTTTTTTTAGCCTCCTCCCGTCATGCGTATTATCTCGATTGAGTCGTTTTCTTTGATTATCGTCAGTCTGTGCGCAGTCCGCGGCACGATTTCTTTGTTAAGTTCCACGGCAACGCCTTCGAGTTTCACGTTGATTGACAAAATGAGTTTTTCAATCGTCGCTCCGTTCTCTATCTCCGTTGCTTTTCCGTTAATCGAAACCTTCACAAACAAACGTCCCTTTTTCCGTCTTCGAGTTCCTTGATGCCTTGGATGATTTTTTCCCTTGCCTTCGGTTCTTTAACAGAAGAAAGAGCCGCTGTTATTGCCTCGTTGAAAAGATTCGCTTCCCCGTTAAGAGGGTGTTCGAGCGTATATTCCTTAAGGGTAAGCACGGCGTTCGCGTGGCAGAATTTTTCCATGTTGCCGGAGGAGGTTATTTCGGCGAAGTTTTTCCCCACGCGCCCGGTTCTGTAACACGTAGTGCAGAGGCTCGGCAGGCATCCGGCTTTTATCGTGTCTATCATGACTTCGAGCATGGAGCGCTTGTCGCTGGTCGAGAACTGAGAAAGGGTTTCCTCCTTTGCCGCATAGCCGCCCGGGTCTGTTTTTGAGGCGGCGCTAAGCTGGCTCGCGCCGATTTTTATGAGTTCGTTCCTTAATCCGGCGCTCTCTCTCGTCGAGGCTACGACCCCGGCCGAAGGCACGGATAATCTGTAAACCGAGACGATTTTTTTAAGTTCTTCGTTGCTTACCTCGTAACGACCGGCGTCTTTCTTCGGCAGTTTCGAGCCTTCCGCCGGCCTAAGTCTCGGTATGGATATGGTGTGGGCGTGCGTCCCGTAAGTTTCGTAGAGATGTTTTGAATGGGCTATGGCGGAAAGGGCGTCGAAGCGGAAGTCGTAAAGCCCGAGCAGCGCCCCTATGCCCACGTCGTCGAATCCCGCCTGAAATGCCCTGTCCATGACCGTTATCCGCCAGTCGTAGTTTTTCTTTTTTCCGCTCGGATGCATGAGTTCGTAGGTCGGAGCGTGATAGGTCTCTTGAAACACCTGAAACACCCCGACGCCTTCGGCCTTAATTTCCTTGAGTTCCTCGACGCCCATGGGCGGGGCGTTCAGGTGAACTATCCTTATGCCTGTTTTTTTATACACGGCCCTTATGCAAGCGATTATGTAGTCGAGCCCGTAAGAAGGGTCTTCGCCCGTAACGAGGAGTATTCTTTTAAAGCCCATTCCTTCGAGCGCTCGGGCCTCTTTGACCACCTCTTCGGTAGAGAGGGCCTTTCTCGGAATATCTTTATTCGCGCTCCTAAAACCGCAGTAAAGGCAGTTGTTTACGCAGAGGTTGGAAAGGTAGAGAGGGGCGAAAAGCACGATTCTTTTTCCGAAGACCTTTTCCTTGATATCGAAGGCCGCTTGGTAAAGCCTTTTGAGAAGCCTTGCGTCCTTTATCGCCAAAAGAAGCGCCGCGCTCTCAAGGCCAAGGCCTTTAAGAGAATATGCGTCTTTTAAGATAAGGGAAAGTTCCCTCTCCGAAGGCTCTTTTGTCGAAAGGGTTCCTCCCTTTTCTAAAGGGCGGGGCACCCATCCAAAGGATGGGCCATGAGGGATTAGAGAAAGAGATTCTATTCCTTCGACCATGTTCAGGACAGGTTTATGCGCGTTTGTTATCATGAGTGTTTTTAAAATAAAAAAGGGCCGTCTGCGAAAAAAGACGGCCCGGAGATGATGCTACCCCTATTAAGCCGCTTTCCCTACGCAGGCCTTTACTCCCGTTCAGGTTCAAAGGGTCTTCCGCTCCGCCTAAGGCGGACGGAACTCTCAGCCCCGCACCACTTTTCAATGCCAACGCATCGGTAATACGCGTGTCTGCGTCAAATGTCTTTGCCTCAACCGTATGAGTTGGCGACAAAAAGCGGTGCGGGGCTCCCCCAGCGGCAGGGATTAATCCCTGCAATTCATAAGATACCAGTAAAATGAATTTATGTCAATCAAAGGGCGGGATTTGACGGAGCGTAATAAAAACCTTGACAAGGGTCCGAAAATACCTTACATTTATATATTCAAACCAAGCACGCTAAGGAGCTTTAACGATGAAGACGTATATGCCGGACAAGGATTCAGTCCCGCGCAAGTGGTATCTGGTGGACATAAAGGGCAAGACCCTCGGACGCGTCGCGACTACTATTGCCGCCGTTCTTAGAGGCAAGCACAAACCGACGTACACACCGAGCATAGACACGGGAGACTTCGTGGTTGTCGTAAACTCCGGGAAGGTTTCGGTCACCGGAAAGAAACTCACGGACAAGATGTATCATCATCATACGGGCTATCCCGGCGGGCTCCGCTCCGTGGCGCTCGGCAAGCTTCTTCAGACAAAGCCCGAGGCCGCGATCGAAAAGGCCGTTCAGGGAATGCTTCCCTCCGGGCCTCTCGGAAGGGACATGTTCAAGAAACTCAAGGTATATGCCGGCGAGAAGCATCCGCACGCGGCGCAGAACCCCGAACCTCTTAACGTAGGCTAATATTAAGGAGATATTTCAGAGATGGCGCAGGAAAACGTAATTGCCGTTGTAGGAAGAAGAAAGACGTCGGTAGCAAGGGTAAGGCTTATGCCCGGCGAGGGCAATATCACGGTCAACAAGAAGCCCCTTGACAATTATTTTTCGAGGGATACATTGAGGATAGAGGTAAGACGTCCGTTTGTCATTACCGAGACAGCGAAGAAGTTTAACGTGTTCGCGAACGTCGCGGGCGGCGGGTCCACCGGACAGGCCGGCGCAATAAGGCACGGCATAGCGAGGGCGCTTGTCGAGACGGACGCGACCCTCCGGGCAGTTCTTAAAAAGGCCGGACTCCTTACGAGGGATCCGAGGATGAAGGAAAGAAAGAAATACGGGCAGAGGGGCGCGAGGGCGAGGTTCCAGTTCTCGAAGAGATAAAAACGACGGTTCCTCCCTTTTACAAAGGGAGGTCAGGAGGGATTAAAGAATTCGAATCGAGAGGGGAGGCGAGGAATCGCCTCCCCTTTTTTATTTCTTTTTTAGTTTGTCATTCCCGAGGTCTTAATCGGGAATCCAGAGTTTTTTTGTTTTAAAGACAAAGACGTGGATTCCCGCTCAAAAGCTTGTCCCCGTGAAATAGGAAACTGCGGGAATGACAAAAGACGAGGGTTCAGTCTTTGACCCATACAAAATTTGAACGGGTTCTTTGTTTTGTGGTATAAGTAAAAGGCATTTCAGAATCCGGTCAACCGAGGTAAGACTCAATGCTTAAGGTGGCAATCATAGGCGGAAGCGGGTACACCGGTATGGAGCTTCTTCGCATACTTTCAGGGCATAAGTCCGTGAAGGTAACTGTGGCGACGTCGAGGCAGTATCGCGGAAAGACCGTTGGCGAGGTATTCCCTTCTCTTAAGGGATATTTCGACGGCCTTGTCTTTTCAGGGCCTGATGAGTTTTCAAAGCAGGACGCCGAGCTTTTTTTCTCGGCCCTGCCGCACGGAGAGGGCATGGAGTTCGTCAAGAAACTTCTTTCAGCGGACAAGTGCGTCATTGACTTGAGCGCGGACTTCAGGCTTAAGTCAATAAAGACCTATAAAGAATGGTACGGGGAGCACAAGGCCGCAACCTTGCTTAAAGATGCGGTTTACGGCCTTCCCGAACTTTTCAGGGACGAAATCAAAAAAGCCGATTTCGTGGCTAATCCGGGTTGTTATCCGACAGGGGCTGTATTGGGTCTTGCGCCTCTTTTAAAAAAAGGCGGAAAGCCTCTCGTGGACCCCGGTTCCATAATAATAGACGCGAAAAGCGGAGTGTCGGGCGCAGGGCGCGGCGCGACGCTCGATACGTCCTTTGTCGAGGTTTCCGAGGGTTTTAAGGCATATAAGGTGGCATCTCACCGCCATACGCCCGAGATAGAGCAGACCCTTTCGATGCTTTGCAAAAAGAAAATCTCCGTTACTTTTACGCCGCATCTTCTTCCCGTGTCGCGCGGGATATTGAGCACCATATACATAGGGCTTAAGAAGGGATTAAGCACAGGGGAGATTCTCGATATTTACAATTCCTTTTATAAGGACGAGCAGTTTATCCGCGTTTTGCCGGAAGGAAATTTTCCCAATATCCTGAGCGTGCGAGGCTCGAACTACTGCGACATAGGGCTAAAGGTTGACGAGAAAAACAAACGCCTCATAGTCATATCAGCCATAGACAACCTCGTAAAGGGCGCGTCAGGCCAAGCAGTGCAGAACATGAACATCATGTCCGGCTTTTCCGAGGCAGAGGGGCTTAAGGCCGCGCCTCTTTGCATTTAGGATTGTCCTATTTTGTCATTGCGAGCGAAGCGAAGCAATCTCGTTTCTTGAGATTGCTTCGGGATAAAACCCCCTCGCAATGACAGAATTAGGGGTGTCATTCCCGCAGTGTTTTGAGCGGGAATCCAGTAATTGTTGGGTTACGCTTCGCTAACCTAACCTACGGGACTGGGATGGAGATGATATGTCAGAAGGGAATTCTATAAGTCTTCTTGGAAATATTTCAAAACCGGCAACGGTTCTGATTGAGAAAATATCAGGGGCAGTTGGAGCTATTTTTGAACCTTATCAAATTATACGAGTAGCTGAAGCTGAAGCCAAAGCTGAAATTATTAAAGCAGAGGCAGATATTAAAATCACTGCTCTTCAACGTAGAGCGCTTAACCGTTTCGTTACGGAAGAAGCGAAAAAACAGGCTAATATAGAAAACATCACCCAAAAGGCCATTCCGCAGTTGACGGATTCTTCCGCTCCTCATAATATGGAAGATGATTGGATAACCAATTTTTTTGATAAGTGCCGGATTGTTTCCGATACGGGAATGCAATCATTGTGGGCAAAAGTGCTTGCAGGCGAGGCAAATTCCCCGGGAGCATATTCAAAAAGGACGGTCAATTTTTTGGGTTCTCTTGATAAGACAGACGCGCAACTTTTTACGACACTTTGCGGATTTGGTTGGGTTATTGGAGATATGGTTCCTTTAATCTACGACGCACAAGCGCCGATTTACAATAATCAAGGAGTCGACTTTAATTCATTAACTCATTTGGACGATATTGGACTTATAAGTTTTAATTCTGTTGTAGATTTCAGGCGTATAAAATTACCCAAGAAATTACCTGTTATTTACCGCGAGACAGTATTAATTATGGAATTCAAGAATTCAGAAAATAACGAATTAGCGATTGGGCATGTTCTTTTGACTAAAATAGGTAAGCAATTAGCCCAAATATGCGGTTCAAAACCTATAGATGGATTCCAAAGTTACGTAACGGAGAGATGGACGAAGGCTGGCTTAATTTTCACTATTCTCAATTAAGTAGATTCGAAAGTTTGATGGTTACGTAGATACTGTCTTGCTTGTTGTGTTAAGTAAAAAATTTTCCACTGCATAAAGATTCAGGACTTCTCTTGCAAGCTCACGCAGTGTCTGCTAAAATCCATCCATGCCGGGCATAAGATTAGGTAAAATATTAGGCATTCGCATATCCGTGGACTACACGTGGTTCATCGTGTTCGCGCTTTTCGCGTGGAGCCTGTCTGCGGGGTATTTTCCCCAGCACGTCCCCGGCCTTACCCGCCCGGAATATTTTCTCATGGGCGCGGTTGCGGCTCTATTGCTTTTCATCTGCGTGCTTATCCACGAGTTGTCGCATTCGTACGTCTCCAATCTCCTCGGCCTCGGCGTAAGCGAGATAATGCTTTTCATCTTCGGAGGGGTCGCTAAACTCTCAAGAGAGCCCGACGATGCCAAAACAGAACTCAAGGTAGCAATAGCAGGGCCTGTCGCGAGCCTTTTTTTGGCGGTTTTTTTCTTTCTTTTGCGCGAGGTTTTCGACCGCGTAACCGACGCTCCCGTAATCTCCGAGGTAATCGGGTTTTTGGTTTTCATAAATCTGGCGCTCCTTATTTTCAACATGATACCGGGTTTTCCGCTTGACGGGGGCAGGGTATTGAGGGCGCTCTGGTGGATGAAGACAGGTGACCTCAAGCGTTCTACTCGCGTGGCGAGCCAGATCGGCAAGGGTTTTGCCGCGTTCCTCATAGTAATGGGATTTTTCCAGTTGGCTTCGGGTTATTTCATTCAAGGCCTCTGGGGCATTTTAATCGGCGCCTTTCTCCGGCACGCGGCAGATTCGACTTACAAGCAAACCCTCATGAAGACAGCCCTTGAAAGAGTAAAGGTTTCGGACGTCATGACAAGGAGTGTCTTGACAATCGAGGCCGAGAGGACGCTAAAAGACGTTGTGGAGCATTTCTTTTTTACTCATCACTTCGTAGGCTTTCCCGTCACCTCAAGGGAAGAGGCCGTAGGGTTTCTTGTGCTTGGCGACGTGAGGGCAATTCCGCGCGAGAAGTGGGATTCGACGCTCGTAAAAGACGTCATGAGAAAACTCTCAACCGAAAATACCGCCTTGCCGCAGGATTCCGTATTAACCGTTCTGACAAGGATGGCAAACGACAACGTCGGCAGATACCCTGTGATGGAAAACGGCGAACTCGTTGGTATTATTTCAAGGCGCGACATCATGAAGACAATGGAGTTCAAGTCCGAATTGGAAGGCTGAAGGGCAGGGCAGAGATACGCATTAAAGCCGCAGTAGTTTTTACATCCCGCTTATCCCTTCGCTCAATTCGTGGTATAATATACGGTCTATCATGGCCGATAAAACCAAAAATACAGGCGAAGAAGCCATCTTCGAACTCGTAACGGATTTCGAGCCAAAGGGAGACCAGCCTAAGGCCATAGAGGAGCTTACCCAGGGCATCTTTAGCGGCGCGAAGTATCAGACCCTCCTCGGCGTTACCGGTTCGGGAAAGACCTTCACCGTTGCTAACGCCATTGCGGCAACCGGCCGTCCGACGCTCGTCATGGCGCCGAATAAGACCTTAGCGGCCCAGTTATTTTCGGAGTTCAAGGATTTATTTCCGAATAACGCGGTCGAATATTTCGTTTCGTATTACGATTACTACCAGCCCGAGGCCTACATCCCGGCGAGCAACACGTATATAGAAAAAGACGCATCCATAAACGACGAGATAGACAAGCTCCGTCACTCCACAACCCATTCGATACTCACGAGGCGCGACGTCATAGTAGTTGCCTCGGTCTCCTGCATATATGGCATAGGCTCGCCGCACGATTACGGCGCCATACGCGTGTATCTCGAAAAGGGCATGAGCGCAGGACGCGACGAGGTGATAAAGAAACTCGTCGAGATGCGCTACGAGCGGTGCGATTACGATTTCTATCGCGGAAGCTTCAGGGCGCGCGGCGACGTGCTCGAGGTGTTTCCCGCCCACGAAGGCGAGAGGGCCATAAGGATAGAGTTCTTCGGAGACGAGGTGGAAGGCTTATCCGAGATAGACCCGATGAAGGGTACGGTCATCGCGAGGCTCTTGAAGGCGCTCATACATCCGGCGAGCCATTTCGTTACTACGAGCGAAAACTTAAAGGCCGCGTCCCACGCCATAAGAGAAGAGCTCAGGCAGAGGCTTACAGAGCTTAATGCGCAAGGCAAGAGCTTCGAGGCGAAGAGGCTCGAGCAGAAAACCCTTCTCGATTTGGAACTCATGGAGGAGATGGGCTACTGTCCGGGCATAGAGAATTATTCGCGGCATCTTTCCGGCAGGCTCACGGGAGAGCCGCCCTACACCCTCATGGATTATTTTCCGGAGGATTTTCTCCTCGTGTTAGATGAAAGCCACATAACAGTGCCTCAGATAGGAGGCATGTATAACGGCGACAGGAGCAGGAAGACGACGCTCGTGGAATACGGGTTCAGGCTTCCGTCGGCTCTCGATAATAGGCCTCTGAAGTTCGAGGAATTTGAAAACCGCGTTAAGCAAGCAGTATTTGTTTCGGCCACGCCCGGAGAATATGAACTCAAAAAATCCGGCGGAGTGGTCATAGAGCAGATAATAAGGCCGACCGGCCTCATTGACCCGGTCATAGAGATAAGGGACGCGAGGACTCAGGTTGACGACCTCATGGGCGAGATAAAAAAGCGCGTCAAGGCCGGCGAGAGGGTTCTCGTAACGACCCTTACCAAGAGGAGTTCCGAAGACCTGACCCAGTATTACGCCGAGTGCGGGCTCAGGGTAAAGTATCTTCATTCGGACGTGGAAACGCTTGAAAGGGTGGAGATATTAAGGGAACTTCGGCTCGGCGGATTCGACGTGCTCGTGGGGATAAATCTCTTGAGGGAAGGGCTGGATCTGCCGGAGGTCTCGCTCGTCGCCATACTCGACGCGGATAAAGAGGGGTTTTTGCGCTCGGCCCGCTCTCTCATACAGACGTTCGGCAGGGCCGCGAGGAACGTCAACGGCAAAGTCATAATGTACGCCCAAAACATAACAGGCTCCATGAAGGCCGCGATGGATGAGACCGAAAGGCGGAGAAAACGTCAAGAGGACTTTAACCGCGAAAACGGGATAACCCCTGAAACCATAAAGAGCAAAATAAAAGGCATTATAAGCTCTGTCTGCGAAGCGGATTATTATACGGTAAGCACCGCCAAGGAAGACGCCGAAGTCTATGCCGCGCCCCACGAAATACCCGCCAAGATAAAAGAACTCAGAAAACAGATGAAAGAGGCCGCGAAGCGTCTCGAATTCGAAAAAGCCGCGGAACTCAAGGACAGGATACATCTTCTCGAAAAGGCCGAGATAAAGATGGGGTAAGGAGGGGGTAGTCAAGCCGTTTGTTTTTTTCTTCCTCTCCCCTTGTGGGAGAGGGTAGGGTGAGGGGGATCTAAGCGGTTTCCCGTAGCTCAGGGCTTTAGCCCTGATACTTATCAGCCCTGAAGGGCTGAGCTACACATAGGCTTCAGTGAGGGAAAGTAGGGCGAGTTTTTACCTCCTCTCCCCAAGGGGGAGAGGGTAGGGTGAGGGGGGCGCGTAAGAGACTGTCCCCGCGTGTGAATAACTGCTTGAATCTTATCGTAAAATGGGATAAAAATAACCGTTGACAGAGGAATAGAGAGTTTGAAGATTATGGAGGTGGAGTAATGGGAAAAACGCAAATAGAAATACCAAAAGAAAAAATCGCGGAGTTCTGCAAAAAGTGGCAGATATGCGAATTCTCGTTTTTTGGCTCGGTACTTAGGGACGATTTTCGTCCCGAGAGCGATATAGACGTGCTTGTGACATTCGATAAGGACGCCGAGCATAGTTTGTTCGATATGGTTCACATGGAAGATGAATTGAAGGCGATTTTCGGACGCGATATAGACCTTGTAAGCCGGCGCGGGATAGAATCCAGCCGGAATTATATGCGCAGGAACGCTATTTTAAGCTCGACGGAAGTGATTTATGCCGCGTGACAATGAATATCTCTTTGATATATTGGAGGCCGCAAGGTTCGCCATCGGGCATATCGGCGATAAAACCAAAGAAGATTTCCTTAAAGACATTCAGTGTCAGGACGCGGTCATAAGGCGCATTGAGATTATCGGCGAGGCGGCGCGCAGGGTATCGGAGAAGACAAGAACGGCGCTGCCTCTGCCGTGGAGCGAAATGATAAGTATGCGTAACCGGATGATACATGAATACGATGATGTTGATATGGCGACAGTATGGGTGACTGTCCGACGAGACCTTCCTCCTCTTGTCGCTTCTCTGAAAAAGGTTGTCAAACTCGGAGAGGATAAGTGAGTTCGGGCGCTATATCTAAACTCATCATAAATGCTCATTGTGCAGAGCCTGCACGCTATTGGAGCTATGACAGGGAGACCCGTTTTTTTGCCCTAAAGGACGGCGGGGGGATTGAGGGAAAATAAAACGGCCGCTGTCGCTATTTTCTTCCTTCTTGTCATTCCCGCGGTCTTTTGAGCGGGAATCCAGTTATAATAAATGAAGCGGGAATCCGGAGTCTTTAATCTTGCCATTCCGCAGTTGCTAATTTTGCCAGAAAATTGTATTCTGCCATGAATAATCGCTATTCTTGGGAATTAAATCCGGCCCGTTATATTCTGTTATATTCTTCAGATTGTGACCTTACGCATGGAGGGTAGATGAAGGCGCTTGTTCCGCTCGAAATGATTGAGAAAAAGATTCTGCTGATTCGCGGCCATAAAGTCATGCTAAGCGCTGACCTTGCGGAACTTTACGGGGTTGAGCCGCGCGTTCTGGTGCAGGCCGTAAAAAGAAATATTGAGCGTTTTCCGGAAGACTTCATGTTTCAGCTAAGCAAAGAGGAGTTTGATAACTTGAAATCACAGATTGTGACTTCAAGTTGGGGCGGCTTGCGCCGCGCCGCTCCCTATGCGTTCACCGAGCAGGGGGTCGCCATGTTGTCCGGCGTTCTGAACAGCAAAAGAGCGGTATCGGTCAACATCGAGATTATGCGGGCTTTTGTAAAGCTCCGCCAAATGCTCGCCTCTAACGCGGAGTTGATGAAAAAGATGACCGAGCTTGAAAAGAAGTACGACGAGCAGTTCAAGGTGGTCTTCGAGGCCATATATGAACTAATGAAGCCGCCGGAGCCGAAGAAAAGGCAAATCGGGTTCAAGGCCGGGAGTAAAGAGTAGCCTTGAGGCGCCAATCCGGCGCCTTAAAAAGAGGCGGACGGGAATCCGGAGTAATTAAGCAGAATACGGGAAGTGTTTCCGGATTTTTCATCTTATATTACTACTAACAGGAGTTCAGTAACTAATATGCAGCCAATCACTTGGGATTCTTATAAATCATGGGTCAGCGAATTAGCAAAAAATCATGCGTATTACTATTGCCGTGGCCATGCAAATGAAAAATGGAAACTTCAGACCTCGTTTCATAGAGTGGCCCCACTAACAGGAATAAGCCTTGAAGATTATCAAATAAGGATAATTCCCGAATTGCACTATTATATTTGTGCGCAAGCGAACGAGTTAATCAACATGCAAATCCCTGAAGAATTCGGGGCTTTTCTTGCATCATTGCAACACCATGGCTTCCCTACTCCTTTGCTCGATTGGACACTTTCACCATATATCGCAGCTTATTTCGCCTTTCGCGAGGTTGATGATGCCTATCCGCAATCGGATAATATCAAGGTATTTATATTTGATTACATCGCTTGGTCTAATACATTTGCACAGCCACTTGACCTCCGAGAGACCAAAATTCAGTATGTTAGTCTCTTACGGCCCTATGCAAAGCATAACCCTAGCTTGATACCACAACAAGGTGTGTTCACTGTAACTAACATAGACGATGTGGAAAACTACATCTCTCAACGTTCTAAAGAGACCGGAAAGCAGTTTCTATATACGACTTTGCTTTCTGTAAAAGAGAAGCCGCACATCATGCGCGAACTGAATTTAATGGGTATCAATGAAATGAGTCTTTTTCCAAGTGTCGATGGTATATGC
>JBAQMW010000077.1:0-6550 GCA_049303155.1 Thermodesulfobacteriota bacterium
CAATATACCCATGACAATACACTCGCGTTGCCAGAGGTTCGATTTCAAGCGCGTTCCGGTAAAAAAGATTCACGACCGGCTGGCCGACATAGCGGAAAAAGAAGGCATCAAAGCCGAAGACGACGCCCTTTACATGATAGCGAGGGAGGCCGACGGGAGCATGAGGGACGGCCAGAGCCTCCTCGAGCAGGTAATATCGTTCTCAGGCGCCTCCATAGGACGCGAGGAGGTCTTGGACGCCTTGGGCCTCATGGACAGGACGGTCGTATTCGGCCTTTGCGAGGCCGTTCTCAAAAAGGACGCAAAAGCGTGTTTGAATATTGTTGAAAAGATGCACGTTTTCGGTTATGATTTTAAGAAGGTAATCAACGAGCTTCTCGAGCAGGTAAGGGACCTCGCGGTAATAAAGGTTACTAACGGGGCGTCGTTTCATGACCTTCCGGAAAGCGAGATGAATATATTGAGGGGTCTGGCCGGATTGGCCGGACTCGAAAGATTACAGCTCCAGTTTTCGGTTTTAAGCAAAGGCTACGAGGAACTTATAAGGTCCTCGACGCCGAGGTATTCGCTTGAGATGACGCTCTTGAAGGCGCTCCACATGGACGACGTAACTCCGATGAGCGAGATAATCTCGAAGATAGAGGCATTAAAGGGAGGTTCCGCACGGCCCGCGCCGCCTCAGGTAAAAAAAACTTTTTCGGTTGAAAAATCGGCGGGGTACCCGCCCGAAGGGCGGGTCGAGGTTAAAGACAAGGCGCCGCGCGCCGAGCAATCGAAGGTTGAAGTTCCGGAGTCTTTGGTTAAGCCGTCTGCCGCGGAGCCGGATGTTATCAAGGCGGATGTAAAGACGGGACAAGGTGACGGAATTCCGGGTTTTCTGGATTACCTCAAAGAACGGGACAGGCTTGCGTTTGATCGTCTCGAATCCCAAACACTAACGCTCGAAGGCGGAACCCTTATCGTGGATGCCGATTCGTCCGGCTTCGGTTTCCTATCTATCAGGAAGGATATTCTGTCGGAAGCGGCAACGGATTTTTTCAAGAAGAAGATAACGGTGGCGGTCAATAAGAGGGAAGATTCAAAACTTGCTCCGAAGAGCGTTGCCAAGACGACCTTTGGCAAAGACCCTGTAATTACGGACGCCGTTACGATTCTCGGCGCCAAGTTGATAGACGAAAGAATAAGGTGACAATGAAGGACCTCTCGAGCATAATGCAGCAGGCGCAGAAGATGCAGGAGAAGCTCGCCCTTGTGCAAAAGGAACTCGCCTCGCGCGCCTACGAGGCCTCAAGCGGCGGAGGCATGGTAAAGGCTACGGTGAACGGGAGCCACAGGGTCGTTTCAATCAAGATAGACCCCGTTGTCGTTAATCCGAATGACGTCTCGATGCTGGAAGACCTTATAGTCGCGGCAGTTAACGAGGCAAGTAAAAGGGCGCAGGAGGACGGCGCCGAAGAGATGGGAAAGATTACCTCGGGGCTCGGCATAAACATACCTGGGTTATTTTAGGCGTGAGATACGCGGAGCCGATATCGAGGCTCATAAAGGCTTTTTCGGGGCTTCCCGGCATAGGAGAAAAAACAGCCGGACGCCTCGCGCTCTACGTGCTGAATGCGAGGAATGACTACGTAAAGGAACTCATCGAAAGCCTTCTGGACGTAAGGGAGAACGTGAGGCTTTGCTCCGGGTGCATGAGTTTTTCCGAGGCTGACCCCTGCAGGCTTTGTTCCGACCCTTCGCGCGACGCATCGTTGATATGCGTCGTAGCGGATTACAAGGACATGGTCGCCATAGAGGCGGCGGGTTCTTTCAGGGGAAGATACCACGTGCTTCACGGCGCGATCGCTCCTCTTAAGGGCGTCGGGCCGGATGAGATAAAACTCAAGGAACTTGTCTCGCGCGTAAGCGCGGGAGGCGTAAGCGAGGTGATACTCGCGACATCGTTCGACGCCGAAGGCGAGACGACGGCGCTTTATATTAAAAAGACGCTCTCCGGCTTAGGAGTGAAGACGTCGCGGATAGCCTCCGGAGTTCCGGTCGGCGGTTCGATAGAGTACATGGACCCCTCGACGCTCGGAAGGGCGATGGACGGCAGGAAAGAGGATTAAGAGGACTGTAAGGGGACTGTCCCAGATTTACGGACGGAGCGAAGCGGAGTCGTAGAATCGGGACTGTCCCCGGAACTATGTTCAAGGTCTTCATAAAAAACAATTCAGGCGGAGAGTCAGATGAAATATACCGAGGTAAGGTGGCACGGAAGGGCGCAGCAGGGCATGGTTACTGCGGCTAAGATTCTCGGAGAGGCGGCTCTTATGGAAGGCAAATACGTTCAGGCCTTCCCCGAGTTCGGCCCCGAGAGGATGGGCGCGCCGGTAAGGGCGTTCAACAGGGTCTCGGACGACCCGATAAAGATGCACTGTCAGGTTACAAACCCGCACATCGTTCTCATAGCCGATCAGACTCTTATCGGAATGGCGCTTTCGGGCGGCATGGAGTCCTTTGGCTCGGTAACGAGCGGAACCGAGAAGGACGGCATCTTTATCGTAAACACCGGAAGTTCGCCGGAGGCCATGCGAAAGATGCTTTCATTAGCGGACGGCGTAGGCAAGGTCTATACGCTTGACGCCTCCAAGATATCGAAGGAGACGATAAAAAGAGAGATGCCCAATACCCCCATGCTCGGCGCGGTCGCCAAGGTGACCGGGCTGATAAAACTTGAATCGCTTATACAGGACTTCAGGGAAAGCTACGCCAAGAAGTATTCGGAGGCGGTAATAGAGGGCAACGTGGCCGCCATGAAGGCCGGTTTTGAAGGCGTGAAAGGGGAAAAATAGATGAAGAAGAGCGAGAAGGACTCTTTGAAGGATAAAGAAGGACATAAAAAGGTAATTCCCCTCGGAGGGGTTATCACGGACGCGGGGAATGCGGAAGCTTACGTGACCGGCGGCTGGAGAAAGATGCGCCCGGTGCTTGATAAGGCTAAGTGCACCAACTGCCTTATATGCTGGGTAATGTGTCCGGACTCCGCCATAATAGTGGAGAACGGGAAGATGGTCGGCTTTGACATGGAGCACTGCAAGGGGTGCGGCATATGCGCTGTCGAGTGCCCGGACAAGGTGAAGGCCATAAAAATGATCGAGGAGGAGAAGGGCTCATGACCGCGGTTGCGAAGGGAAAAAAACAGGTCGGGCTTACCGGCAACTCAGCCATAGCCTACGCCATGAAGCAGATAAACCCGGACGTATGTCCGGCGTACCCGATAACGCCCTCGACGGGGATTATAGAGGAGTTTTCCAACTACTACGCCGACGGAGCAGTGGATACTGAGTTCATAACGGTCGAGAGTGAACACTCGGCCATGAGTGCGTGCGTCGGAGCCTCGGCCGCCGGAGCGAGGGTCATGACCGCGACGAGTTCCCAGGGCTTGGCGCTTATGTGGGAGATGCTCTATATAGCCTCAGGTTACAGGCTTCCGATAGTCATGACGCTCGTCAACAGGGCGCTTTCCGCGCCGATAAACATACACTGCGACCATTCTGACTCCATGGGAGCGAGGGACTCGTGCTGGATACAACTCTACTCCGAGACCGTGCAGGAGGCCTACGACAACCTTATTCAAGCCGTGAGACTCGCCGAGCATTCAAGCGTGCTTCTTCCCGCGATGGTCTGCATGGACGGATTCATAACGAGCCACGCAATAGAGAATCTGACGCTTCTCGACGACAAGGAAGTGAAGGATTTTATCGGAGAGTACAAGCCCGCGCATTCGCTCCTCGATACGGATAATCCGGTTACCATGGGAGCCATGACGCTTCCGGATTCGTACATGGAATTCAAGCATGCCCAGTCCGAGGCAATGGCGAGGGCAAAGCACGCAGTCATCGAGATAGGGAAAGAATTCGGAAGACTAACCGGCAGGGAATACGGCCTCATGGAGAGCTACATGCTCGATGACGCGGACTGCGCGATAGTTGTCTTGAATTCAGCCGCAGGCACGACCAAGGCCGCTGTTGACGAGCTTCGGGCAAAGGGGAAAAAGGTCGGGGTCTTGAGGCCGAGGCTCTTCAGGCCGTTTCCTCACGAAGAGATAAAAGACGCGCTTCGAAACGTCAAGGCCGTCTGCGTCCTCGACAGGGCGGATGCGATGAACGGCTTCGGCGGGCCTCTTTTTTCCGAAGTCCGCTCGGCCCTCTACGGCGCTCCTAATGCCCCGAAGGTCATGGGACGCATATTCGGATTAGGCGGAAGGGACTATACGGTCAAGGACGCCACGGCGGTTTTCGATGAGCTGCATAAGGTTCTGGAAACAGACAAGATAGAGAAACTTACCGGCTATTTAAACTTTTAAAATAAAAAACTGGATTTCCGCGACCCATGCTTTTGCATGGGTACCCCGAGACCGCGGGAATGACAGGCACGGAGCTGACATGGCTACCTTAAAAGAACTTTCGTCAAGGCCGGAACTCTTTACCGGCGGTCACAGGCTTTGCACCGGGTGCGGCATACCGCCCATAGTGAGGCTTGTCCTTCGGTGCGCTAACGGCCCTGTCGTCGGCACTACCGCCACGGGATGCCTTGAGGTCGGCACAACGATATATCCTTACACCGCGTGGAAGATACCGTGGATACACTCGGCATTCGAAAACGCCGCCGCCACCATAAGCGGCATAGAGTCCGCGTACAGGGTATTGAGAAAAAAGGGAAAGATTCCCGACAAGGACGTCAAGTTCGTGGCGTTCGGAGGCGACGGCGGGACATACGACATAGGCTTTCAGGCCCTTTCGGGCGCTTTGGAGAGGGGGCACGATTTCCTCTATGTATGCTACGATAACGGCGCGTATATGAATACGGGCATACAGCGTTCAGGCGCGACCCCTTTCGGCTCCGCTACGACTACGGCCCCGGCCGGAAGCGTAAGGCAGGGCAAGCAGGAGTGGAGAAAAGACCTGACTAGGGTGGTAGTGGCGCATAATATTCCTTACGCGGCTCAGGCCTCCCCTCATAACTGGAGGGACCTCGCGAATAAGGCCGAGAAGGCCTTCAATATCAAGGGGCCTAAGTTTCTTAACGTCATATCCCCGTGTCCGCTCGGCTGGTACTCGAAGCCGGAGATAAGCATGGAGGCGGCGCAGATCGCGGCTGATACCTGCTACTGGCCGCTTTACGAAGTCGAGTACGGAGTATTACGGCTTACCTATAAGCCCAAGGAGAAGAAACCAATCGAGGAGTGGCTTAAGATACAGGGCAGGTTCAAGCACCTCTTCAAGCCCGAAAATAAGCATCTTCTCGAAGAGACCCAAAAAAGGATTGACATGGAGTGGGAGAGGCTTCTCGAGATGGACGGGAAAAGGATATTTTAGTTTGTTAATCCGCCGTAAAATCGTGTATGATGACGGCTTGACGTTTCGCGAAGATTGCGCGGTTAAAGGGGAGGTAATATGGTTCAAGCATCTCTTGTGATGTTTGAAGACGAGTCCAAGGAACTCTGCGAGATAATAGGCAAGCTTCTTAAGGAGGCCAACGCCAAAAGCATTTATCTCGTTGATAAGGACGGCCAGTTGATAGCGGCAAGCGGAGAGACGCAAAACATCGACGCGACAAGCCTGGCGTCCCTTACCGCCGGGAACATAGCCGCAACGGGCGGGCTCGCCCAACTCATAGGGGAGAAGGAGTTTTCCATACTCTTCCACGAAGGGGAGAAGGACAACCTCCACATCTCGATAGTCGGGCAGAGGGTTATACTTGTCGTCATATTCGACAACCGTTCGTCTTTGGGGCTCGTAAGGCTCCGCGTGAGGAAGGCCGGCGACGAGATAAACAATACCATACAGAAGATACTCAAGCGCGCGGAGATTTCGCAGACCGCGGCCGACAATCTCCTTGAAGAAATATCCGACGACGATATAGAGAATCTTTTCAAATAATTAAATAGAATGCTAAACGTTATTAAATGCACGGTACAGAGCGTCAGAACAAAGCAGGGGGCACCCGCGCAAAGCGTGGGTCGGGCGCAACGAAGGATCGGAGTGAAGGCGTATCTTTACATACGCCGTAACGACGAGCCGAGGAGCAACGCAGGTATGCAAAGTTATGACGCTCTGTACAAAAACAACACCATGAGAGACTTCCTATGTCATTCATAAATTATTCCGCGAGAGAAATAAACTGTAAAATTGTGTATTACGGCCCCGGCCTTTGCGGAAAGACGTCGAACCTGAACTTCATATACAGCAAGACGAGGCCCGATTCCAAAGGCAAGATGATTTCTCTTGCGACCGAGACGGAGAGGACGCTCTTTTTCGATTTTCTCCCGCTCGCCTTGGGCGAGATAAAGGGGTTCAAGACGCGTTTTCACCTCTACACGGTTCCGGGACAGATATTTTACGACGCGTCGAGAAAATTAATCTTGAAGGGCGTTGACGGGATAATCTTCGTCGCCGACTCGCAGGTCGAGAGGATGGACGCCAACATTGAAAGCCTCGAGAACATGAAGGCGAACCTCGAAGAGCACGGTTACAGCATCGCTAAACTTCCCTACGTGATACAGTAC
>JBAQMW010000078.1:0-2523 GCA_049303155.1 Thermodesulfobacteriota bacterium
AGGTAAAGGTGAAAAACCCGGCCTTTGACGTTACGCCAAGTTGCCTCATAGCGGGCATCATAACTGAAAAGGGCGTAATAAGGCCGCCGTTTAAAGACATCAAAAAATTCCTTTCAAGAAAGACCGGTTAATGCTTCAAGACTACATACTTCCTCTTATAGTGTTGGCAATTCTTATCGTCCTATTCTGGCAGGCCGGACGTTTCGTAAAAAAACTTCCGCAGAAGACAATAAAGACTCTTAACACGACGGGCTTTATTATAGCCATAGCCGGAGGCATACTCTGGTACCTGACAAAATACCCGGCGTTCATGTACGTAACCTTCATCGGCGTTACCGTTTACTTCCTTTTCATCAACTACGATTCAAAAGAAGAAAAAACCCTTTAGCCTAAAACCGCGCCTACCTCCCCTAATCCCCTTGCCTTTTTCCTCTGCGCCTGTTATCATGCCTAATATTTAGGCAGATGCCGTATGACTAAAAAATCCGACTACGAAAACATAATCGAGAGTTTCTCTGACGGCCTTATCTACGCCGGGCTTGACCGCAGGGTGGAGGTCTTCAACCAGAACGCCGAAAGGATAACCGAACTTTCGAGGGAACGGGTTCTGGGAGAAGACGCGAAAGAGGCCTTCAAGAGAAATTCGTTTCTCTCCGATGCTCTGGAAAAAACCCTTAACGAAGACAAACTCTTTGTCGAGGCCGAGTTCATCCTCCAGAGGCACATATCCCAGCCCATACCAATATCAATCTCCACCTCTCAGGTCTTCGACGTCGAAGGCCGTCTTTGCGGGGCCGCGGCAATCGTAAAGGACGTGTCTCTCAAAAAATCCTTCGAGGACGAATCCCTCCGCAAAGAGCGCCTCGCGTATATCGGAACCTTCGCCGCGAATCTCGCGCACGAGGTGCGTAATCCGCTTGGCGGCATTAAAGGCGCGGCCCAGTTGCTTTCGAAAAAACTCAAGGTTACCCCCTTTTCCAAAGGGGGGTTAGGGGGGATTAAAGAAAAGGCCCTCGAAGAATACACGGGGATAATCATAAGAGAAACAGAACGTCTTAACTCCATAGTGAACGACATGCTTAACTTCACCCGCCAAGGCTCTCTTAGGAAAAAACCCTTTAATCTCCATAAGCTCCTCGACCGCGTCATAGGATTAATAGAGGACAAAGGGTTTTTAATCTCAAGGGAATACGACCCGAGCCTTCCGGAAATAACAGGCGACGAGGACCAACTCTCGCAGGTATTCCTGAACCTCTTGAAAAACGCGAAAGAGGCGGTGGCCGGGAAAAAAGGCTCTGTTGTGGTTACGACCCGCATGGCGACGGATTTCCGCCTAATGGAAGACGGAACGAAAGAGGCCAAGTTCGTCGAGGCTTGGGTTGAGGACAACGGGTGCGGCATAAAGACATCCGACATGGAGAGGATATTCACGCCGTTTTTCACGACCAAAAGAGGCGGCAGCGGACTCGGCTTGGGCATATCGTACCGGATAATAAAGGAACACAACGGGTTCTTGAAGATGGAATCAGAAACGGAAAAATTCACGAGGGCGCGGGTCTTTTTACCGATAGGAGAATAAGGACATGAAAAAAACGGTTCTCATAGCCGACGACGACGAATCCATAGCGTGGGTTCTTGAGAGGTTTTTCAAGGAAAAGGGCTTCGAGGTTTCAATCGCCCGCGACGGCGTTACCTGCGCCCGGCTCTTGAAAGAGACGAACCCCGCAATCGCGCTCCTCGACATAAACATGCCGGGCAAGGACGGCCTCGCGGTTCTGCGCGACGCCGAGCCCTCCTTTGACGGCGCGGTCATAGTGATGACGGCCGAGAGCACCATGAAAAACGCCATAGAGGCAATGAAGCTCGGGGCATTCGATTATCTCTCCAAACCCGTTGACCTTGACGAACTCGACGTGCTTACAGAAAGGGCGATGAAAAACCGCACTCTCGAAAAAGAGCTCGATGCCCTGAAGGAGCGGCTTAACGAAAAACTCTCGACCGAAACCGTCTTTATCGGCAAAAGCAAGGCAATCGAAAAGGTCTTTAAGACCATAGGCAGGATAGCCCCGAAGGACGTGCCGGTCCTCATACAAGGAGAAAGCGGCACCGGCAAGGAACTCGTCGCAAAACTCATACATGCCAACAGCCCGAGGCGCGAAGGCCCGTTCATCGCCGTAAACTCGGCGGCCGTTCCGAAGGAACTCATGGAGAGCGAACTCTTCGGCCACGAAAAAGGCGCCTTTACCGGGGCATCGGAAAGGCGTCCCGGAAAATTCGAACTCGCCAACGAAGGCACCCTCCTCCTGGACGAAATCGCCGACATGGACGCAAGCCTTCAGGCGAAGTTGCTGCGGGCTCTGCAGGAAAGGGAATTCTACAGGGTCGGCGGCAGGGAGACCGTAAAAGTAGACGTGCGCATAATAGCCGCGACGAACCAAGACCTTGAAAAAGCGGTCGAAGAAAAAAAATTCCGCGACGACCTCCTCTTCAGGCTTAACGTCGTAACCGTTACCATACCGCCCT
>JBAQMW010000079.1:0-2363 GCA_049303155.1 Thermodesulfobacteriota bacterium
GCAGGGTTATAGTGGCGAAGCATGTAGGGCAGGGCGGGGTACCCACCCCGAAGGGGAAGGGTCGTCCCTGCAGTAAAGACCGTAAAGACGCCACGATGTTACATCGGGACACTACGAAAACAAAATAGAAACTAAGAATACGCCCTTGCTGATATTCGATTAATCCGTTATCAATCGTACAGATGAACGTCCACATATCGTGCCAGTATTTCCTGAGTCCTAGCCGGAGGCGGCGTGCTGAAGTACGCCGAGATTACGGCGTGCGCTATTTCGTGAGCCAATACCCCCGGCTTTACGTCCTCGATTGACAAGTAAATCGTCTTCGTATTGTGGTAATAGAACGCTATCGGCGATTTGCCGGTTTTTTTTATTTCGGAATATGCCTCTTCGAGTTCGTCGTATGTCTCGTAAACGAATATGTTGAAGCGCAGGTCTTTCGGATGCATGTCCATTATGGAGACGACCCTTTCGACAAGTTTGTCGACGCGGTCTTTCGGGAGAAGCGGATTTTTTTCGAGATTCACGCCAGAGAAAAAACCAATGCCGCTCCCGATGCCCTTCGTGAAGCGGCTCAAGGTCTTTTCTTCGGAGTACCGTATGACGGAGTATTTGGTCTCGTAGGAGAGAGGCGGCTCCGCGGAAAAAACAACGAGCGGCGCCAGAAGAAGAATGGCGAGTATCAGGCAAGAGAGCGGCGCTTTGCCGGGGTACCCATGCGAAGCATGGGTCGTAGAGCCCGGCCGGCCGAAGGAACGGAGAATGTGTGCCTTATCGCGATGAGTGTTCGGCCGTCCGGCGGTCATGCGAAGTTTTGAAATAGTCGACGGCAGAAGCGGCCTCCCCGGCTCTTTTTTCGAGCTCGATTGCGAGTCTCGTGATTTCTTCGTCGGTAAGACGTTTTTCTCTTATTCCGTTTTCAAGTTTTTCGGCAATCTCACGGAGCGCCTTTATTTCTGTCTTTATGTCCGAGACCTTCTTGTCGAAGGTTTCCGTGAAAGAATTAAGACCGTTAGCGAGTTCCATGAGTTCATCCGAACTTCTCAGGTTGAACCTGTGGGAGAGGTCTCCGTGTTTTATGATGTCGAGAACCGTTTCGAATCGGTAGAGCGGCCCGGCTATTTTGTGCGATACGAGTATCATGATTACGATGCCGGCTATGCCGGTTATGATTACTATGACGATGTTCGCCGTAAGGAGAGACGGCAGGAAGAAGTCGGTAGTGCGCGCGACCTTCAGCTCGTATCCGGAATAGCCCGTAGTGAGGGTGCCCTTGGACATGTAAAGGAAAAGACCGAGCGCGAGCGCGGCCTCGACCACGATTATGGCGAAGAATTTAACGAGGAAACCGGTCTGAAATTTTTTCTTTATGAAGTAGTTTTTTCTGTTATAAGCCGCTTTATGCGCCATGTTGGAGTCCTTTCAGCGCTTTGTCGTTTATCTCTATGTCGGATGAGTCTCTGAGTTTTTTTATCCAGTCTTCGATGGTCTTCTTTTTTTTCTTTTCGAGAAGCATTGATTTTATTCCTGCGTACGACGCCTTGAAATCCGAGGGCGCGGGTTTGACTTTCTTCACGATTGAGAACACGATGTATTCGCCGTCGTATTCGACGATTTTCGCATCATTGCTTCGCATCGTGAAGGCGTCCTTGAAAACGCCGTCCGAATACTCGTCGTAGCCGAGGGGGCCGAGGGTTTCGAAGGCGGAGGTTTTTTTGCCGGAGGCGATGTCTTTAATGAGAACTTCGGCCTCATTTTTTTCAGCCGCTCTCGCGAAGGTTATCACCGGCATGTCTTTTTGTTCCATCTCGAATTCGTTCCGTATCTCGTCATCGGTGACGAATATGGTTTTTTCGAGTTCCGCGCTCTTTCTGCGTATCAATTCCCTTATGAGGGTCTGCTCCCAGAACGCCTTGACGGTTTCGGCGAACTCCTTATCCTCGGAGAGGCCCGTCTTCATCGCTTCCTGTATGAGCAGGTTCTTTTCTATCAGCATATCTAATCGTTCTTTTACGAATCGGCCTGTTATGCGCGCGCCGGGGTCTCTTATGGAGACAAGGGTGAGTTCTGTTTCCAGTTCTTTTTTGAGTATGGGAGCGCCGTTCACGCTGGAGACCTTTTCGTCCCGGTTTTTGCCGCCGCACCCGCACAAGGCGATGGCGGTTAAAGACGTCGCGATAATTATTTTAAGGTTTGCGTTCATGAGTCTCTCTTTTATTCTTTAGGGTTACTGTCTTTGCTTCTATCCTGTCATTCCCGCAGTCTGCCCCTTCTTGTCTTTGCCTCCTCTCCCCGGCGGGGAGAGGACTGAGGTGAGGGGTCTTTATTTCTCCTATATCTTCCTTTCGTCCCCCTCACCCTACCCT
>JBAQMW010000080.1:0-3237 GCA_049303155.1 Thermodesulfobacteriota bacterium
GCGCAGCGTCTCACCCCGGGAGGCAACAAATACGGCGGGTACAACGAGGACGTCTCTTTGATGGAACAGGCGCAAAACGACTTCGTCGAGGTTAACATGAAAGAACTGAACGGTTCCGGCAAGAAAGTGCTCCTGTGGGACGATTCCGGGTACCGGATATTTTCCAAATACATGGAACGCCACTGCAAAAACATAAATATAATAGGTTCAACCCACCGCTTTGCTCAGTCCAAGGTTCATACAGGGCCGGGGCAATACGAGTATCCGTTGCAGGACATCGAGTCTCTTCGCCCCGACGTGGTCATAATAGCGTCCATGCAAGAGTTGAGCGCGCTCCGGCGGATAAAAGAGATGTCCGGCCCGGGAGAATTCGAACTTATGCGCAAGTTCAACTATCCGGTCGCTTTCGCGTATAGGACGCCTCCGTATTGAAAGGACGAGATTCGTGAACGTAATTGCCGCTCGCGGCGTCAATCAACATGCCGACCCCAAGGAATGGAAAGAGCACCGCTACGGGCTTACGCTCGAAAGGTGGACTGCCCTTGCCGGAAAGAGCTTTCTTGTGACGGGCGCTGGCACAGGTTACGGAAAGGCTCTGGCGACCGCGCTTGCCTCCGCCGGAGGAAGGGTGTTCATGTCGGGACGGAGGATGGAAAAACTTCTGGGAAGCATCGAAGACATGAAGGCTCTGGACGTGCCTACAGGGAAATGCCACGCCGTAAGGTTCGACCTTACCGACATAAAGCAGATTCTGGCGGCCTGCGAAGAGATAAAATCAAAGTGTTCATCCCTTTACGGGCTCGTGAATAACGCGGCCCTGCCTCCGAAGGGATCGCTTATAACCGAAGAGCCGGACTATTGGAACGCCCTTATGCGCACTAACGTTACCGCGCCGTGGTTTCTTACAAAGGAGATATTCCCGCATATGATGCCCGGCGGTTCGGCAAGGGTGCTTTTTATCACCTCCGAGGCGGGGTGGGCGTTTACCCCCGGTGTGGGGCCATATAACGTATCCAAGGCGGCGTTGAATAATCTTTCGGCCTCCATGGCGAACGAGTACGCGGAAACCTTTAGCAGCATGGACATACAGATGAACGCCCTTGACCCGAGCGAAGCAAAGACCGAGATGAACCGGAATTCGCCGCATAATGCCTCGGCAATCGTAAGCATGGCGCTCATGCTTCTTTCGCACCCGCAAGGCGGTCCGAACGGGAAATTTTTTCACAGGGACGGACGGCACTTGAAATTCGCCTATGCGGAACCTTACGAAAAAGAACTTATGTAGACGACAGGCAGGGGAGTCATAAAATGGAACCTATCACAGCCGACATTTCGATAAAAGGCGCCTCAGGCACAACGGAAGTCAAGGCCACGAGGATGCGTTTCAGCTCAAGCCGCTGCTTCGCCTTCGACAAAGACGTTCATGACAGAAGGTGTCTCGCCATACTCGGCGAACACTTGAAATCCAAAACAGGTCTGGCCCTTTACCGTTCCGGCAGATTTTTCGACTATCTCCTCGATAACGTCCCCGGCCTCAAAAATCATGTCAAGGCCGTCATAGAAGACAACTCGTCGGGCAATGAAACACGCGGGATAAAGTCAATGCCTCCGGACGCTCTGCCCCCCGGGATAAAAACCGTATTTCTCTGCGAAACGCTGACAGCGCCGCTCGGAATGATGCGAAAAAGATTGCCCGCCGGCATTGAGATAATAACTCCTTCCATACTGAAGGAGCTTGACTGGCGCTCCGTTCCGAAGCGTTCGTGGATACCTTGCTACGACAGTATTTACGAAATAGACATACCCGAAATAAAGTTTCTGCCCGGACAGGATCTCGTACTCATAGACTGCCCGTCGCGGAACATGGCCCTCATGCCGAACGGATTGGCCTACGTTCACAACGCGCTCAAAGAAACAGGCTTGAAATTCCAAACCCTTGACCTGGACGTGATACTTTACCACAGGTACCATACCTACCGTTTCATGGATTCTCCGGGCAGGATAATCACGGACGCGGGCTATGAGATGCCTGAGGACCCGTGGCTCGCCGAGTACTGCGAAGAGTGGAGCAAGAAAGAACTCATAGATTTCTTCAGGCCCGAAATAAACGAGATAGTCGCGGGGCTCGTAAAGGCAGCGCCTAAGATACTGGCGCTTTCGCTTCAGGCTTGCAATCTCGCTTTTTCGAGAGAAGTCGTAAACAAAGTCAAGGGCGTTCTCCCTGAAACCGTCATACTCGTAGGCGGATACAGCTGCTACCAGCCGAGTATCGGAAGAAGGGCCTTCCCTGAATCCGATTACATGATAATAGGCGAGGCTGATTTGACGGTCGGGCCGCTTGCAAAACGTCTTGCCGCCGGGGAACGCCCATCCGACGTGCCGGGCGTGTTTTCAAGGTTCGATTCCCCGAACTACGTCTTCAAGCAAGGAGAAACGCCGAAAGACCTCGACAGCCTGAAGATGCCGGATTATGATTGGTTCAAGGACATAGGCATATACCGCAACCACAACCACTACCGTCTGACCCCTATCATAGCAAGCAGGGGATGCCGGTGGTCTAAATGCAATTTTTGCGCGGAGCGGCTTTTCTGGAGATGCCGTTCGCCGAAAAGCGTTGTAGATGAATTCGAGTGGCTCGCGGACAGAGGCTGCGACCAGTTCATGTTCAACGAAAGCGACCTTAACGGAAGCATAGAAAACCTCCTTGCCATCTGCGGCGAGATAGTACGCAGAAAACTCAGGATAAGGCTCTCGGGGCAACTCCGCATACACAAGGATATAGACAGGGCGTTTTGCGACCGCCTGGGCGCGGCGGGCTTCATATCTTTGCGTTTCGGCGTTGATGCGTGGACGGAAAACACGCTTCGTCTGCAGAAGAAGGGTTACACGCAAAAGGTAATCACGCAAAATTTGAAGGCCTGTCACGAGGCCGGCATCTATACTGAGGTCAATACCGTCATAGGAGTGCCCGGGGAGACCGATGACGATATCAAGGAAACCATAGAGGTAAAGGTCGCCAACAAACCCTACATAGGGCGCATCGCGAGCCTGAATCCTTTGGTATTGTTCATAGGCAGCATTTATTGGGACGAACCGGAAAAATTCAATATCCTCTTCAGAGAAGACAAAAAGGAACTTTATTTCAAATATCCGAGCGTCATACCGAGCAACCTGTGGTACAGCGTTAATCCGTATATAGACGAAGTGGTGCGGCAGGAACGCTTCAAGACCATCGTG
>JBAQMW010000081.1:0-6730 GCA_049303155.1 Thermodesulfobacteriota bacterium
CCCTATCTGCCCGACTGTCGCGTAGCACTCTAAGGCAACGTATCTTACTTCGTTCGACGGCAGCTTCACCGTGGCGCGGCTGCCTTCCTTTGCCATAAGCTGAGCGAAGCCTCCCGCGGAGCGAACCAACTGGGCTCCCTTCCCGGGACGCATCTCTATGTTATGCACGAAAGCTCCGACCGGTATCGCCCTTAAAGGAAGGGCGTTGCCCGGCCTTATCTCGGCGGTCTCTCCGGCCACTACCGTATCGCCGACCTTAAGCGCGTCAGGGCATATGATGTACCTTTTCTCTCCGTCCGCGTAATTCAAAAGGGCTATGTTGGCGGAACGGTTCGGGTCGTATTCTATCGCGCTTACCTTTGCCGGCACGTCGCGCTTATCGCGCTTAAAGTCTATGAGCCTGTAAATCCTCTTGTGCCCGCCGCCTATCCAGCGTACCGTCACTCTTCCCGAGAAGTTACGTCCTCCGGTGCGCTTTATCGGCGCGGTCAGGTTCTTTTCCGGCCTCTTCTTCGTGAGGTGGTCGAACACTACGGTCGTTTTTTCTCTCATTGCCGGAGACGTCGGCTTGTATGTTTTTATCGCCATGACTTTCGTGAATCCCCTCTGGCTCCCCTTTGAAAAAGGGGAGAATCTGCCTTTCCCTGATTACTTCGTTTCGAATATCTCTATCTTCTGGCCTTCCCGAAGCGTTACGTAGGCCTTTTTCTTGAGAACTGTCCTGCCGGCGAATTTGCCGAGTCTTTTGGTCTTCCGGGGAAGCCTCTCGGTATTCACCCCTTCGACCTTTACGTTAAAGAGTTTCTCCACCGCCGTCTTTATCTCTTTTTTGTTCGCGGCAGGCTCTACCCAGAAAACCACCTTGTTGCCTTCGGCGGAAAGCGCCGTGGCCTTCTCGGTTATTACGGGCGCTTTTATTATAGAATATATCTCAGCCATCTCCATTACCCCTTTGAAAAAATCACTCTTACGCGGTAGCTATCGGCTTGAATGAATCCATGACCTTCTCGAAAGCATCCTTGGTGAACACAAGCCCGTCGTATTTCAATATGTCGTAGACGTTGAGCGTTTTAGCGTCAGTAAGTTTAAATGCCCTCATGTTTCTTATGGCTAACATCAAGTTTCTGTCCATGACGCCGGTAACTATAAGGGCGTTCTCCATGCCGGCCTTTTTGAATACCCCGAGCGCCGTCTTTGTTTTCGGAGCATTAAGCTCTATGGCGTCGAATATCCTCAACTTTCCCTCGGCGAATTTATGGGCAATCGCCGACCTTACGGCCTGTCTCATCGCCTTCTTGGGGATAGAGTAAGAATAATCCCTCGGATGCGGCCCGAATACCACTCCGCCGTGCCTCCATACCGGAGACCTTACGGAACCTACCCTCGCCCTGCCCGTGCCCTTCTGCTTCCAGAGTTTCTTGCCGCTTCCGCTGACCTCCGAGCGGGTCTTGGTGGAGGCGTTGCCTTCCCTCTTGTTGGAGCGGTTCATCTTCACGGCCTCGTAAAGAAGGCCGTTATTGACCGGGGCTTCGAAGAATTCCTTCTTCGTCGTAACCTGCGAGACCTTCGCACCTTCTATGTTCAAAACGTCTATCTTCATTTCGATTTGGATGCCTTTCTGATGGCCACAACCGTATTAACCGCGCCCGGCACTCCGCCGTGCACCATGATTATGTTGTCCTTTATGCCGACCACCTTAAGGTTCTCGACCGTCATGTCCTTGTCCCCCTGATGTCCGGCCATCCTCATGCCCTTAAAAACCCTTGACGGATAGGAGCTTGAGCCTATGGAGCCGGGAGCGCGGTTGAACATGCTGCCGTGGCTTTCGGCGCCGCCGCTGAAGTTGTGCCTCTTCATTACTCCCATGAAACCCTTGCCCTTGGAACATCCGCGAACGTCCACGACGTCGCCGACCTTGAATATCTCGGATACGTTTAACGTCTGTCCGGCCTTATACTCGTCAAGGTTTTCGCCCTTAAGCTCCTTCACCGTATAGAAGCAAGACTTTCCGGCCTTGGCAAAATGCCCCTTCATGGCCTTGTTGACGCGCTTCTCGACCTTCTCGCCGATACCCACCTGAATGGCGTCGTAGCCGTCGTTCCCGACCGTCTTTTTCTGCGTAACCACGCATCCTCCGGCGTCTATGACCGTAACCGGCACGTTAACGCCCCCTATGAATATGCGGGTCATTCCTATTTTTTTTCCGAGTATTCCCTCTACCATAAATGCACCTTATCCGTTAATCGGTTATAGATTACTGTTCTAATTTTATTTCCACGTCAACGCCTGCCGGAAGATCAAGCCTCATGAGGGCGTCCACCGTATGCTGCGTCGGCTCCACTATGTCCATGAGCCTTTTGTGCGTGCGTATTTCGAACTGCTCCCTGCTCTTCTTGTCAACGTGCGGAGAGCGAAGCACGCAGAACTTGTTTATCTTAGTCGGCAGCGGGATAGGGCCTTTGACGCGCGCCCCCGTCCTCTTGGCGGTCTCGACTATCTCCTTTACGGAGCGGTCGAGAAGCCTGTGGTCGTATGCCTTGAGTCTTATCCTTATCCTTTGGCTTTCCAAGTTAACGTCTCCTCGTTATTAAAACCGTGATACGTGAAATATAAGAAATATTATGATTTTAAAAAATCTTTACGCATAACGGCTTTTCTACGCCACTATCTTCGTTACCACTCCGGCGCCGACGGTCTTTCCGCCTTCCCTCACCGCGAACCTTACTCCCTCTTCCATGGCTATCGGGGTTATAAGCTCCACATCAAGCGTTACGTTGTCTCCGGGCATCACCATCTCGGTGCCGCTCGGAAGCGTCGCCACTCCGGTAACGTCGGTCGTCCTGAAATAAAACTGCGGGCGGTATCCGTTGAAGAAAGGCGTGTGGCGGCCTCCCTCTTCCTTCGTGAGGACGTAAACCTCGCACTTGAACTTCGTGTGCGGGGTTATCGAGCCGGGTTTCGAGAGCACCTGACCCCTCTCGACGTCTTCTTTCTTCGTGCCCCTGAGCAAGCACCCGACGTTGTCTCCCGCGCGTCCTTCGTCCAAAAGTTTCCTGAACATCTCGACGCCCGTAACAATCGTCTTCTGGGTGTCCCTGAGCCCGACTATCTCGATTTCTTCGCCTACCTTTATTATGCCTCTCTCGATTCTTCCCGTAACGACCGTGCCTCTTCCCGATATCGAAAATACGTCCTCCACGGGCATCAAAAACGGCTTATCGACCGGCCTTACAGGCTCCGGGATGTAAGTGTCAAGCGTGTCCATGAGTTTCCATATCGGTCCGCACCACTGGCACTCGCGCTTTCCGCATCCGCACTCGAGGGCCTTTAAGCCGCTTCCCGTGGTGAACGGAATGTCGTCTCCCGGGAACTTATACTGGTTAAGAAGTTCTCTTACCTCAAGCTCGACCAAGTCAAGGAGTTCCTTATCGTCAACCATGTCAACCTTATTCAGGAATACCACTACGTAAGGCACTCCGACCTGGCGCGCGAGGAGAATGTGTTCCCTCGTCTGCGGCATGGGGCCGTCCGCGGCCGATACGACTAACACCGCTCCGTCCATCTGCGCCGCTCCGGTTATCATGTTCTTCACGTAGTCGGCGTGTCCCGGACAATCTATGTGCGCGTAATGGCGCTTGTCGGTCTGATACTCGACGTGGGATATCGAAATCGTAAGCCCTCTTTCTCTCTCTTCGGGGGCCTTGTCTATCTGGTCGTAGGCTAAAAAGTCAGCTCCGCCCTTGGTTGAAAGAACCCTCGTTATCGCGGCCGTCAAGGTAGTCTTGCCGTGGTCCACGTGGCCTATGGTGCCGACGTTGACGTGGGGCTTTGTCCTCTCGAATTTCGCTTTACCCATAATATATCCCTCCGCGTTATTTCGGGGACAGTCCCGATTCTACGACTCCGCTTCGCTCCGTCCGTAAATCTGGGACAGTCCCCTTTATCTCGCTTGCGCCTTTGCTGTAATAGTCTCTAAGACTGAATTTGGCACCTGCTCGTAGTGCGAAAACTGCATCGTGAAGGTCGCCCTTCCCTGAGTAAGACTCCTTAAATCAGTCGAATAACCGAACATGTTCGCGAGAGGAACCTTGGCGTCCACCACCTGAAAACCGCCCCTCGAATCCATGCCGTGAATCTTCCCTCTTCTCGAACTCAAATCCCCTATGGCGTCTCCCATGAACTGTTCCGGCACCACAACCTCAACGTTCATCACCGGCTCGAGCAGTATCTGCCCCGCGCCCTTAAGCGCGGCCTTGAAGCCCATTGACCCGGCTATCTTGAAAGCCATTTCAGAGGAGTCAACGTCGTGATACGAACCGTCCGTAAGGGTTACTTTAACGTCCACCACCGGGTATCCGGCAAGCGTTCCGCTCTCCAATGCCTCTATAATGCCCTTTTCAATGGGAGATATGAATTCCTTGGGTATGGAGCCGCCGATTATCTTATTCACGAATTCAAAGCCTTTGCCTGTTTCGTTCGGCTCGACGTCCAGATAAACGTGTCCGTACTGGCCGCGTCCGCCCGTCTGGCGTATGTATTTGCCTTCGGCGGAAGACTTCTTGACGATGGTTTCCTTGTACGCGACCTGAGGTTTTCCTACGTTCGCGTCTACCTTAAACTCCCTAAGCATCCTATCTACGATAATCTCGAGATGAAGCTCTCCCATGCCTGAGATTATGGTCTGCCCGGTCTCCTCATCCGTCTTTAAACGGAAGGAGGGGTCTTCTATCGCGAGTTTCTGCAAAGATATGCCTAATTTTTCCTGGTCGGCCTTTGTCTTAGGCTCTATCGCTATGCTCATGACCGGAGTCGGTATATCGAGAGTCTCCAACAATACCGGATGGTCGGGGTCGCACAGGGTGTCGCCCGTAACCGTGTACTTAAGTCCGACGGCCGCGGCTATGTCGCCGGCGTAAACCTCTTTTACTTCTTCGCGCTTGTTGGCGTGCATCCTTACGATGCGGCTAAGCCTTTCCTTCTGATTCTTTGTGGAATTGTAAAGGTAAGAACCTGAACTTATGCAACCTGAATAAACCCTGAAGAAGGTAAGTTGTCCGACGAACGGGTCGGTCATTACCTTGAAGGCGAACGCCGAATAAGGCGCGTCGTCCTTTGTCTCTCTTGTTACTATTTCCTCTTTATTGTCCGGGTTCACGCCCGATACGGGCGGTATGTCAACAGGCGAAGGGAGGTAATCCACGACCGCGTCGAGAATGAGTTGTATGCCTTTATTCTTGAACGACGCGCCGCAAAGCACGGGCGTTATGCCCATCGAGATGGTGCCCTTTCTCAAAGCGGCCATAATCTCTTCGCCGGTTACGGCAATGCCGTCGAGATACTTCTGCATGAGTTTTTCGTCGAAGTCGCTCACCGTCTCTATGAGCTTATCCCTGTATTCCTTTACCTCGGCTTTCATGGCCTCCGGCACTTCCTCGATCTGGTACTTCGCGCCCATGGTGGTATCGTCCCAAACAATGGCCTTCCCCTTTATGAGGTCAACGACCCCGCGGAAGGTCTCCTCCGCGCCTATCGGAAGCTGGATTACCGCCGGACGCGTCTTAAGCCTGTCTTCCATCATGTGGACGACCCTTTTAAAATTGGCCCCGGTTCTATCCATCTTGTTTATGAAGGCTATTCTCGGAACCTTGTACTTGTTGGCCTGGCGCCACACGGTCTCGCTCTGCGGCTCGACTCCGCCGACGGCGCAAAATACCGCTACCGCCCCGTCCAAAACCCTCAAAGACCTTTCGACCTCTATGGTGAAATCCACGTGCCCCGGGGTGTCTATTATGTTTATATGGACATCCCTCCACATACAGGACGTGGCGGCGCTTGTGATGGTTATGCCCCTCTCGCGCTCCTGTGGCATCCAATCCATGACCGCGGTGCCGTCGTGGACCTCTCCTATCTTATAGGTAACCCCGGTGTAGAAAAGTATCCTCTCCGTGGTCGTGGTTTTACCGGCGTCTATATGGGCCATTATGCCGATATTCCTCTGTCTGTCTAATGGTATTGTTCTTGGCATATATAAAAACTTCCCTTTTCCTTATACCCTGTATCTTTGTAGAATAATTGTTGGGTTCGCTTCACTTAACCCAACCTACGCCTTATTCTCTTATCGTTCCCACGCCGGAGCATGGGAACGATGTGGTTTTATTACCAGCGATAGTGCGCAAACGCCTTGTTGGCCTCGGCCATCTTGTGCGTATCTTCTTTCTTCTTTACCGCTCCGCCCTTGCCGTTGGAGGCGTCTATTATCTCGGCGGCGAGCTTATCCTTCATGCTCTTGCCTACCCTGTCATTCGCATATCCTATGAGCCACCGGAGTGCGAGCGAGAGCTTCCTGTCCGGCATAACCTCTATCGGAACCTGATACGTCGCGCCGCCGACCCTTCTGCTCTTTGTCTCAAGAATGGGCTTTATGTTGTCGAGCGCCTTCTTGAAGACCTTCATCGGCTCATTCTTGGTTCTTTCCTGTATAAGGTCCAGCGCGCCGTAGCACACCCTTTCGGCGGTGTTCTTCTTGCCCTGTATCATGACCTTGTTCACGAACTTGGTCATAACCGGGTCGTTGTATTTCGCGTCCGGCAGGACTTCTCTTTTCGGTGCGTTACCCTTGCGAGCCATTATGCGAAATCTCCCTCTTTTTCGTATCTTACTTCCGGGGACAATCCCCTACAACCTGCAAAAACTAAATCCGGTGAACGTGCGCCATGATTCAGGCATGAAC
>JBAQMW010000082.1:0-10503 GCA_049303155.1 Thermodesulfobacteriota bacterium
TTACCGTCCTCCAAAATGAACTATGAACATAATCTATCATAATGAGGCAACGAGTATTCCGGGGACAGTCCCGATTCTACGACTCCGCTTCGCTCCGTCCGTAAATCTGGGACAGTCCCCTGAAATAATCCTCTATTGCCTTTGCAAAATCAGGTATCGTGTATCTCTTAGGCATTATCGCAACCTTTAGACCCAAACCCTTGGCCGTCTTAGCGGTAACAGGCCCTATGCAAGCCACCTTTACTCCCTTTAAAAGCCGATTAAACTCGCCCTTCTTAAAAAGTGAGGCGAAGTTTTCGACGGTTGACGACGACGTAAAAGTCGCAACGTCTATCTTGCCTTCTTTTAAAAGCCTTTTTATCTTGCCGGCCTCTTTACCGGGCTTAACTGTCTCATAAGCCGTAACGACGTCTATCTTTCCGCCAAGGCGGCGTATCTCCGTCGGGATTACCTCCCTCGCCTTTAACGCCCTCGGAAGAAGAAATCTTTTGCCTCTTATGTTTTTCTTTCCGAGAGATTTTATGACGGATTCCGCGATATACTCCTTGGGCGTCAAATCCACCTTTATCCCGGCATCTCTAACGGCTTTTTCCGTTGCAGACCCTATGGCGCAGACCTTAACCCCTTTAAGTTCCCTCAAATCGAAGCCAAGCCCATAAAGCCTCTCAAAAAAATATTTTACACCATTTACGCTCGTAAATATAGCCCAATCATAGGAAGAAACGCCTTTTATGGCCGCATCCAAGGCAGCGCGATTTCTCGGAGGCACGAGCTTTATGACCGGAAAACTCACAGGCTCGCCGCCGGATTCTTCTATAAGGCGGGAGAAAGCCCCGGCCTGTTCGCTCGTCCTCGTGATAAGAACCTTTTTGCCGAAAAGAGGTTTTGTCTCGAACCAATTCAACTTATCTCGAAGCCCCACGACCTCGCCTATTATTGTCACGACAGGCGGCTTAATGCCCTTCTTTTTAACGATGCTGGCGATAGTACCGAGCCTTCCTGTAACGCATATCTGAGAGGGGAGCGTGCCCCACCTTATTACTGCTACGGGGGTTTTCGGGTCTCTGCCGTTCGCTATCAGTTTATCGGCTATGGCTTCAAGGTTTTTCCAGCCCATGAGGATAACGAGGGTCGAGCCCTTGGAACTTAATTTATCCCACCTTATGGACGAGACGCCTTTGCCTAATTTTTCCTGGCCCGTAAGAAAAGTTACCGAAGAACTCATGTCTCTGTGAGTAAGAGGTATCCCCGCGTAAGCAGGGACGGAAACAGCCGAGGTTACGCCCGGTATGACCTCGAACAATATCCCTGCTCTTACAAGGGCTAAGGCTTCCTCCCCGCCTCTGCCGAACACGAAAGGGTCGCCGCCCTTCAGCCTTACCACTGTTTTGCCTTTTTTCACGTGTTTTATTATGAGGCGGTTTATGGCGTCCTGAGAGATGTGGCGGAATCTGCCTTTTTTCCCGACATAGACTCGCTCCGCGCCGTCGGGAACGTGTTCAAGGAGTTTTTCGTTGGCGAGGAAATCGTAGATTACGACTTGGGCTTTTTTAAGAGCCTCCAGGCCTTTTATCGTTATGAGCCCGGCGTCTCCGGGGCCGGCCCCTACAAGATAAACTTTGCATTCAGGCATTTTCAAACCGCCGCAGACAAGGTTAAGACATTGAGAAAGCAGGAGGTTTATGAATAATTGTAGGACAGGCGTCCCGCCTGTCAACAATTTAACGGCAAAACGGCTGTCAGCCCTCTGCTTTTCCGATCCTGAAGGTCATCTTTTGGCTTCCTATCTCAATCACATCCCCGTCCTTCAAAGCCACTTCGTCAACCTTTTCTCCGTTGACCTTGATGGAACTCAACGCGCCCTTCTTTATGAGCTTATAAATGTCCTTGCCCCTTACTATGACGGCGTGCCTTTTGGCGACTAACATGCCCTCGACCTTAACGTCCACGTCGTCGTCTTTTCCTATGGTCGTGATGCTCGCGAGCCTGTGCGTCGCTCCGCCCTCGACCTCCAGCACGGCGCCCCTTATGGGTGCGGCCTTTTTCTCGGCGGCCACGGCCTCTTTAACCTCTTCCGCGTAAATGGTTTGTGTCGCGAGGTCTTCGGCCTGCTTTTCCTCTTTTTTAGGCTCTTCTCCCGCGGCCGGGCCGTGAAACTTTAAAACGTATTTACGTATGCTTATCTCGTCGCCGTCATGCAAATCCTTATTCTCCACGCGGACACCCTTGAAGAACGTCCCGTTCGCGCTCTTTAAATCGTGCAAAACGAATTTTCCGTTCGAGAATTTTATCACCGCGTGATTGCGCGACACTCCCGTCTCGGCTAAGTGCACGTCGTTCGTCGTCTCCCTGCCCATGGTAAGCTCTCCGTTTATCGGGAAAGAGCCCTTCACGACGCCCTCTTCGACGAGTTCCACGTAGGCCTCGACAGTCGGCTTCACAAAGTGCGCGGCCAACCCCTCTTTGGGGAATGGGACGGAATCCTCGACCGCGGTAACCTTGGTGTCGAAGTGTATGTCAACGCTCATAGGCCGTTCGTGCGGCAGGCTGTAACTGTACGAGATTAACTCGTCCGCCGGGGATTCTCCGGGCTCACCGGCTTTTTTGCCGGGGATGAACACATACACGGGCCTTCCCTTGATGAATATCGCGAAACCCCAGTTGCCTTCGGCCTGAAACGCCCATACGCAGTCCTTTTTCTGGGTCTCGAGTTTTTTCATGACGTCTTCGAGGTTCACCACGTCCGTCGAGAAACTCTGCGAAGCGTCGGTTTTAAGCTTGACCAGTATGCATAGCAGGAACTTCTTATCTGCCTTAAAGACCGTAACGTCGGCCTTCCCCGCGCCCTTGTACCAAAAGAAAAAGTCTTGAAGCTTCGTGAGCCTCTTTCCCGCGTGGTCAACGACAGCGGCCGCGTAGGGCTTGCCGTCTATGGCAAAAAGATACCTTATCGAACCTTTTTCGTCCTTCGCCAGCACGTAGCCGTCCGTAACCTCGGCGGCGAATTTTTTGAAAAGCCCGTCAAGTTCGGAAAAAGGCATGGCCTTTTTATGAAAAATCGAAGTAGAGGTCGCCGCTTCCATTATCTCTCCGTAACGTATGTTTAGCTTGCGCTGCGCATAGAGCGCAAAGAAAATCTATAATAATTCAGAGGCAATTGCAAGGGGCAGGGTTAAAGCCCTGCACTCGCAATGTTTTGTTTGCCGTGATGCGTGACAAACGAGATTGCTTCACGGAGCTTGTCCTGAGCCTGTTTCAGGGTTCGCAATGACATTTATCTACGTATAACGCTCCGATGTTTCAATACGGGGCGGCACGCATACCGCCGGAGTCTATTTATTCACTGTGCCGTCCGCAGGGACTTACTTGAAATACAAAAGCACGGCCGTGATGTTGTCGTCCCCGCCGTTTAGGTTCGCGTGCTCTATGAGAATGCTAACGGCCTTATTCAGGTTACCGGCCCCCTCGCTCATGATAATCTTCAAGATGTCTTCGTCCTCGACCATTCCGGTGAGGCCGTCCGAGCAGAGAAGCAAAAAATCGCCTTTTTTTATTTCATATTCCTTGCTTTCTATCTCTACCTCTTCCTTAAGCCCCAACGCCCTCGTTATCACGTTTCTCTTGGAAGACGTCTTGGCCTCAGCCTTTGTTATTATGCCCATCATTACTTCCTCTTCCACGAGGCTGTGGTCTCTGGTCAACTGAGCTATGGCGCCGTCCCTTATCCTGTAAACCCTCGAATCTCCGACGTGCGCCACGACGCAAGTATCGTCTAATACCATGACTGCCGCTATGGTCGTGCCCATGGAGCGGCACGCCGCCGCGCCGGAGGACATCTCCCACACGGCCCTGTTGGCTAATTGCACCGCGTCCAAAAACGACTTCGCCGGTGAAACCTTGCGATTGCCTTTCTTCGCCAACTCAAGCTTGGCCTTTAAGACCTCGACCGCGGATTGACTCGCCACGTCGCCGCAAGCGTGCCCGCCCATGCCGTCGCAAACGACATACACGCCGAGCCAGTCGTTCGCGAGAAACGAGTCCTCGTTAAGTTTCCTTTTTCTTCCCCTGTCGGTTATGAACGCCGAAACTACTTCCATTTGCTCAAGCACCACCTTATGGCCCCGGCGAATTCTCCCGCCGTTTGGAACCTCTTGTCCGGGTCTTTTTCCAAAGCCTTGTCAATAAGCTTCTGGCAAAAATCAGGAAGGTCTTTATTGTGCTCCGAGAGAGGATCGCCCGGTGAATTGGTTATATTATACATCAGCGCGGCTATGGAATCTCCCTTGAAAGGCCTCTCGCTCGTAAGCATCTCGTATAATAGCACGCCGAGGGAAAATATGTCGCTCTTTCCGTCAACCTTTTTGCCCGCCACCTGCTCCGGAGACATATAACTCGGAGTGCCCATCACCGTGCCGGTCTTTGTCTGAGACGAGGACTGCACGCGGGCGATGCCGAAGTCCGCCACCTTTATCTCGCCTTTTTTCGTAACCATTATGTTCGCGGGCTTTATGTCCCTGTGCACTATGCCGTGCGAATGGGCGTAATCGAGGGCGTCGGCTATCTTCGCCACGACCAAAAGGGCGTCCTTTATCGGAAGAAGATTTTCCTTCTTGGCCCAACTCTCCAAAGTTTTGCCGTCTATGAACTCCATTGCTATATAGGCGACGTTCGCGTCCTCTCCCGTATCGAAGATTGTGAGGATGTTGGGATGATTCAAAGCGCCAGCGCTCTGCGCCTCCCTGAAAAACCTCTCCTTTATCTGAGGCATGAGCTTTTCCTCGATATCGTCGAGGTTCAGGGTCTTTATCGCAACGACGCGGTTAATCTTAGGGTCTTTACCCTGATAAACCACGCCCATCGCGCCCCTGCCGAGTTCCTTTACTATCTCGTAACGGCCTAATACCGGCTTCTCTCCGCCTTGCGTCATTATGGTGCGGTCGTCTCCCTTGAGATTCACCACCGGAGAGCCGACGCCGGAAGTGTAACCGGAGAGCCTCTCCACCCTCGCGCCTACGTCTTTATACTTTTTATCTTTAAGCCTCTCGTAAACGGTCAACGCCTGCCCCCACATCCTCTTTTTCTCGAAATCGAGCCCGAGGTTATAAAGTATGCCCTTCATCTCGTCGTCAACAACCATCCTCTTGAACTTCTCGTAGGCCATCTCAAGCATGCCCTTGCCCTGAAAGGTAAGGCCGAGGAGTTTATTGGCCTCGTCGCTCTCGACCTCGAGGTCTTCCTTTGCCTTCTCCGTGAACCAAAACTTCTTCGAGGCTATGGCAAGATAGTTGACTACGAGAAGAAGCGGCGGGTAGGTAACGTCCAGCCACAGATGCCGGGCGCTAAAGAGATAAAATACCGCCGCGACATATGTGACGAAAAAAGCGAAGCAAACGACGGCGCCGGTCATCGCCGCGAACCTCGAAAGCAAAACAGTCGTTATGATTCCAAACACAACGATGAGAACGAGGCTCATGACGGGAGACCACCACGGGTCAAACACGGCCGAGCCCGTAAGTATGTTCTCTATGACCGTCGCCTCCCTCTGAACCGAAGGGTAAACCGGGTGCACCGGCGTCGGAGACACGTCCCCCAAACCTATGTCGGTTATGCCTATGAGGACTATCTTGCCTTTAAAGACGCTCAAGCTTACCTTGTCGTTATAAACGTCGAAGAAGGAATACACCGGGAATTGGCTCGAAGGGTCGTAGTAATTTATGAGCATGCCGAGATTGTCGTCCGTAGGGACGTCCGCGCCGGCCATCTTGATTCCGCCGCCTTCGGGCCGCAAATCAACTGTTACCGATTCTCCGGCGCTTCCTCCGGCGTACTTATTCGCGACTGCTAAGGCGTATGAAGGAAATAACCCGCCGCCGTAGGCGACTACAAGCCCTTCGTAGCGGTCTATGCCGTCCGGGAATTTACCCGGGAATTTATTCATGTGCCCGATGCCGCTTCCGGCGTTCCCGAACGCCGGAAGCGGATAGAGGGCGTCGGAAGCGGGAAAAGGCGCGTAGATGGTCTCGCCTTCCGGAGGCATTATGGCGTTAAGGGCGCTTCTTACGACAAACTCCGGAGCCTCCACCTCTTGCGCGCCGATATCGCTTGATATCGTGAAAACAAACGGCAGGACGACGTTACCGGCCGTCTCTATGGCATTGCTTAGCTTTTTATCGTTATCCAATTCCGCTTCAATGGCGATAAGGTTGGAGGAAAACGCCTTGCCGTCGGAGGAGTTGGCTATCTTTAACCGGGAAAAATCGTCTTTAAGAGTCCTCACGGTCTTTAAGCCGGTTGATTCCTCCGGCTCGGTAAAGAGTATGTTAAGCCCTATGACCTTTGCTCCTGCGGCCGAAAGCTTGTCTATCATGGCCGCGACCTTATCCCTCGACCAAGGCCACCTGCCGAGCTTCGCGATGCTTTCGGCGTCTATCGCGACTATCGCAATGCGGTCCGAAGCGACCGGGCCGGTAAAAAGCCTCATCCTCATGTCGTAGGTCTTGAGTTCGAGTTCACTCAAAAACCCGATGCTCCCCCTCAAAAGAAAGACGAGGACGAAGAGCGCGGTTATCGCCGCGCCGACCGACCAGTTGGGTATCTTCGATATGCCTTTTTTTTTCGCCAAGAGACGCCTCAAGTCCTTCTTTGTTTATTTGTCATTGCGAGGCTTGGTACCCACCGAAAAGGCGAGTTAGCCCGAAGCAATCTCATAAAAATAAACTGCTTTTCCCGAAAGAATCAAACCTCCGGGGCATTTCGCCTCTCGGTTTCGCTCTCGACGCGATAGAGTTCATCGAGTATCTCTTTGGCCCCGGCCTTAAGAAGCCTCTCGCCAAGTGTTACGCCGAGCGTCTCGGCGTCCGTTGCCTTACCTGAAATTACGTCCTTTATTATCCGCAATCCGTCAACAGAAGCGACAAGCCCCGTAAGCCTTAACTCGTCTCCCTTTACAATGCCGTAAGCCGCTATTGGAACCTGACATCCTCCGTCAAGCCTTTTAAGCATCGCCCTCTCGGCGCGCACCGCCACGCTCGTGTCGTGATGGTCGAAAAACTCCACAAGCCCGTTTACGTAGGCGTCGTCCGTCCTTGTCTCTATGCCCAACGCGCCCTGCCCTATGGCGGGAAGCATAACATCAGGCTCGATTAGTTCGGTTATCTTCTCAGCCAAACCGAGCCTATTTAAGCCGGCCCCGGCTAAGATTATGGCGTCGTAAACGCCTTGTTCGAGTTTTTTCAGGCGGGTATCGAGGTTGCCTCTTAATTGTCCGATATTCAAATCAGGCCTTGCCTTAAGAAGCTGAGACTGCCTGCGAAGGCTCGAAGTGCCTATGTTCGCGCCTTTCGGAAGTTCCAAGAGTTTTTTTCCGTGCCTCGATATGAGGGCGTCCCTCGGGTCTTCCCTCTTTGTAATGGCCTTGAGAAAAAGCCCCTCCGGAAACACGGTCGGCACATCCTTCATGGAATGAACCGCAAGGTCAACCTCTCTTGAAAGAAGCGCCTCTTCTATCTCCTTCACGAAAAGCCCCTTGCCTCCGACCTTGGCCAAAGGCACGTCGGTTATCTTGTCGCCGGTGGTTTTTATCTTTACGAGCTCGACTGTTAAGCCGTGCCTTTTTTCGATTTCGCTTTTTACCCAGTTGGCCTGCCACAGGGCGAGCATCGAGGCTCTCGTGCCTATTTTAAGTAGCTTTTTGGTCAAGTTGAATTATCCTTCCTTTCCTCGTCACTTAAAACCCCCGCTCTTCCCGCCGATTCCTTTAAAAATCTCCTACTCCACCTCTCCCGTTCCGTCGCAATCAGGACAGGGAATCTCGGCAAGCCCGTCGCAGTAGTTGCACTCAGGCGCGTCTAACCCTTCTCTATTGGCAGCGTTCGGGTCAAGCCCGCTCCCTTCGCACATGTGGCAGCTTACGACTCCGGAGCCTTCGCATTTCCGGCACGGCTTGACCATCTTACTCCTCCGCCCCCTCGGCCTTCTTGACCGGTTCTTCGACCTTTAAGTCAAAGAGTTTTCTGGAGGCGTCTATGAAGAAATCACCGTCCACCTTGTTGGATTCCTTCTTAAGATGCGTTACGGGATTATGCAGGAGTTTCTTCACGATGGCCTTGCTCATGGCCTCCATTGTCTCGCGGTCTTTTTCCGAAAGACCGGGCATCTGCTGAACCGCCTTTTCCACTTCCGCCCTTCTTACCTCCTCGAACGCCCTTTGGAGCGCGATTATGGTAGGCACGACGTCAAGGGATTTAACCCATCTGTAAAAGGTCTCTATCTCGGAGTTGACTATGGCCTCCGCCTCCTCGGCCTCCTTTGACCTCTCTTTTATGTTGGCCTCGACCACCCCCTGAAGGCTGTCTATGTCGTAAACGTAAGCGTTATCGATATTATTCACGAGGGGGTCGATGTTGCGCGGAACCGATATGTCTATGAAGAACATGGGCCTGTGCCTGCGCTCTTTCATCACTCCGGTAACGTGCTCGGGCTTTATTATGAATGTCGGCGAGCCGGTCGAGGCGATTATTATGTCAACGTCTTTCAGGTGATGCTCGAACTCGCGGAATACCACCGGCTTTCCGTTGAATTCACGCGCCAGCTCGACCGCCCTCTCGAAAGTCCTGTTCGTTACGATTATGTCCCTCACCCCTGAATTAAGAAGGTGCTTGGCCGCAAGTTCCGCCATCTCTCCTGCTCCGATGAGCATCACGCTTTTCCCCGCCAAATCCCCGAATATCTTTTTAGCGAGTTCGACCGCGGCGTAACTTATGCTTACGGCCGAGGCGCCTATCCTCGTCTCCGTCCTCACCCTCTTCGCTACCGAGAACGCCTTATGAAAGAGCTTGTTCACCACCGCTCCGGCGGTGTTATTGTGCACGGCGTAACCGTAGGCGTCCTTCACCTGGCCTAATATCTGCGGCTCGCCAAGGCACATCGAATCCAGCCCCGCCGAGACCCTGAAGATATGCCTTACGGCGTCTTCCCCGGTGTAAACATAAAGATGCTCGTCTAAATTTCCAAGCGGGATATTATGGTATTCCGAAAGAAACCTCTTTATCTCGGAAACGCCTTTTTCAATCGAGGGGGCTATGCCCGCCGCCTCTACCCTGTTGCAGGTGGAGAGTATCACTGCCTCGTTCACGCCGTAGTTCGTAACGAGTTTTTTAAGAGCCTCTCCGACAGATTCGGCAGGGAAAGAGAGTTTTTCCCTTATGTCAACCGGAGCGGTTCTGTGGTTAAGCCCTACTATTATGAGGTTCATATTAGCCCCTGTCGAGTTTCAAAAGCCCGTGACCCTCTCCCAAAAGCGCGTATATGATAAGCGAAGACGCAAGCAAAACGCAAAACGCTATGACAGAATACTTGGCCGATTTTCTTCCGCGCCAGTCGGTCGTGAGCCGCCCGTGCAAGAGCGCGGCGTAGAGAAGCCACGTTATGAGAGACCACACCTGACGGTGTTTCCACATCCAGTAAGTGCCGAACGTGTATTCGCTCCATATCGCGCCGGTTATGATGCCGAGCGTCAAGAGCGGAAACCCGTAGGTAAGGCACCTGTAATTCAACTCGTCTAAGACGTCGAGCGAAGGCAGGATGAAATACATGCCGCCGATCTTGCGGCTCTTTAAGTGCCTTTCCTGAATCAGATACATGGCTCCGAACGCGCTCGCCAAGGCGAAAAAAGCGTTGCCGAGTATGGCCAGGGTTACGTGAACGGGAAGCCACCAGCTCTCTAAAGCCGGAGACAGCGGCACGAGTTCGCCCGGCAAAAAAGACGCGCTCACTACTAGCAAAAACGCGAACGGCGCGACGAAGATTCCCAGCACCGGAAGCCTGTAACGGTAAAGAAATATCATGAATATCGCCACGGAAAGCCACGCCAAAAAACTCATGGACTCGTGGAGATTCGTAACCGGAAACCTTCCTCCCTCGACCCACCTTAGAAAAATCGTCACGGTGTGAGAAACGAATCCGGCCATGACGACGTACTTTCCCGCGTTCAAAAAAGCGCCGCGCCGCGACACAAGATACGCTATGTACGCGAACGTGGACGCCAGATAAAGAAGCGCGGTTATGTGAAGAAAGGTCTTTACCAAAGGTTATACCGGCTCTCCTGATATTGCGCTAAACCGCGCTTCTTACTTGAGAAAATAAGGCAGCGCTAACGTCAAGTCCACCACTCAAAACCTCTAAAAGTCGGTAAAGAATCTTCTTTTTTTCCTCTCCCCCGACCCGACCCGCTTGGCGTGGATTCCCCTGAGAGGGTAGAGTGAGAGAACGTAGCGCAGGGCTTTAGCCCTGCTTATAACTTTTATATCAGCCCTAAAGGGCTGAGCTACAAAGACAAATCGCAACCCTGCCTACTAATATACAAGGGTGAGGGGTTTGTACTGCTTTTGCGGGAGCAGGTTTGCAACCTGCTCCTCTAAGTTCGTGATTGCTCTATACGAAATATTTGGTTCAGGTTATAAACCTGACCCCGCGGGGTGAGGGGTTTCAAATTCTTATCCCCAC
>JBAQMW010000083.1:0-2441 GCA_049303155.1 Thermodesulfobacteriota bacterium
CCGCCGGCATGATGGCGGCCGGAAGGGCCGGCGAGTTAGGCGCGCGCGTAATTCTGCTTGAAAAAAACAGCGCCCTCGGCATGAAGCTTTTGATAACAGGCCACGGGCGTTGCAATATCACGAACAAGATTGACGAGCCTAAAGACATGGCGCGAATGTACGGACGCAACGGGAGATTCCTCCTCCCGCTCCTTTATATGTTCGGCGTCAGGGACGTGGTAGATTTTTTTGAAAGCCGCGGGGTAAGGACAAAGGTTGAAAAAGGCAACCGCGTCCTCTGCGAGAGCGACAGGGCGGAGGACGTGCTTGGCGCGTTGATTAAATACCTGAACGATTCGCAAGTCGAGGTTAAGGTGAACGCCGAGGTCAAGGAGGTCGTGAGAAAAGGAAACCTCATCGAAAAGGTCGTGCTGGCCTCAAGAGAAGAAATAATTGCTGATAAGTTCATCGTATGCACGGGCGGAAAATCATATCCCGCTACAGGCTCAACCGGCGACGGGTACGGCTGGGCGAAATTGTCGGGTCATACAATCGTAACCCCGTTGCCGTCGCTTACGCCGATCGTTTTAAAAGAAGGGTTCGTGAAAGAGCTTGAGGGTCTAAGCCTCAAAGACGCCATTATAAGTTTATACAAGGACGAGAAAAAGATAGATTCAGGGCAGGGCGACGCCTTATTCACGGCAAACGGCATGAGCGGACCGGCAATCATCAACATGAGCAGGTCCATGCACAAGGCTTTGCCCGGCAAGATTTCGCTAAAGATAGACCTTATCCCTGACCTTGATTTCAAGGGTCTCGACCTGATGCTCTGGAACTATTTTCAAGAAGGGGCCAACAGGCTGTTTAAAAACAGCCTCGATAAATTTGTGCCGCAAAAACTCGTCCCAATTATAGCCAAACTTTCCGAAATCGACCTTGAAAAAAAGTCCGGCCTTGTTACGAAGGAAGAGCGGAAAAGGCTCGTGCATTTATTGAAAGAGTTCAGCCTTGAAGTGAAAGGGCTGGCGGGTTTCGACAAGGCGGTCATTACGGCCGGCGGAATCGAGTTAAGCGAAATAGAGCCGAAGACCATGAGGTCGAAGCTGGTGAAGAATCTTTATTTTGCCGGAGAGATACTCGACCTCGACGGGCCTACGGGCGGATATAATTTGCAAGTCTGTTGGAGCACAGGCTACGCGGCAGGACAGGCAGCGAGTTTAAAGCAAGGCGTGGCTTCAGGAAAGACCTTGTAGCGGGAATGACAAGATGGAAAGACCGTGAAAATGATTTGTCATTGCGAGCGAAGCGAAGCAATCTCGTTTCTTGAGATTGCTTCGGGGTAAAGCCCCTCGCAATGACTAAATAAGGGGTGGAATGACAGAAGGGGCAGACCGGAGACGGAGGTTTTTTTGGATTTAATAGTCGACAATTTACGAATACCCGTTGAAAAAGACGGGATTGACGAATACGTGAAGGCCGCTTCGCAAAAGCTTGTCCCCGCAATCTTAAGCGGGGAACCAGATAAAAAAAGGGAAAGCGTCAGATTCGTCAAAATACTGAGCAAGTCGCTTGACATGAGCGATAAAGAACAATTCTATTACGAAGTCTCGATAGTGGTAAGCGTTCCGGACAGCTTTGATAACAAGGAAAATTTTCTTGTATACGCCGAAAAAATAAAGGCCGTTATAAAACCAAAAAACCGCGCGACCCAGCCTATCATTATAGGTTTCGGCCCGGCGGGCATGTTCGCCGCTCTTGAGCTTATCGAATACGGGTTCAAACCTTTGATATTCGAAAGAGGCAAAAAAATAGAAGAACGCTCCATTGACGTCCAAAGATTTATTAGTGAAAAGGTTCTAAACCCCGAATCAAACATTCAATTCGGCGAAGGCGGCGCGGGCTCATACTCGGACGGGAAGCTGTTTTCCAGAATAAAAAATTCGGAATACATAAACAGAGCGCTGGATACGCTTATTAAATTCGGCGCGCCCGAAGAAATAGGGTATGTAGCCAAGCCTCATCTGGGAACGGATGTGTTGTGCCGGGTAGTCCGCAATATAAGAAACCATATCCTTGAAAGAGGCGGCGACATACGTTATGGCTCGAAAATGACGGATATGATTATGTCGGACGATAAGGTCATGGGCGTTGTGATAAACAAGGAGGAGGAATACCGCGCTTCGAGCGTCTATCTTGCCGTGGGACATTCCGGCCGCGATACGTTCGAGATGCTCCATAAAAAAGGCGTCGCCATCGAGCAGAAGCCGATTTCCGTGGGCGTCCGGGTGGAGCATCCAGTGGAAATTATCAACCTTATAAGGTATGGAGAAAAATATAGAGATTTCCCGGGCATAGGGGCCGCCACTTATTCTTTTAATTATACCGACCGAAAAATAGGGAGGGGGGTGCAGACCTTTTGCATGTGTCCGGGAGGCGAGGTAATAAACGCTTCGTCTGAAAAC
>JBAQMW010000084.1:0-2331 GCA_049303155.1 Thermodesulfobacteriota bacterium
GAACTTATAGACGGCGCGGTCGGCAGCGTAAGGCCAATCGCCCACAAGAGGAATATAGCGATGGAGGTCAAGGAAACGCACGCCTCGCTCATGATAACCGCAGACAGGGGAAAATTGAGGCAGGTAATGCTGAACCTCCTTTCCAACGCCGTGAAGTTCAACGTCGAGGGCGGCAAGGTCGTCGTGGATTGGGGCGTTAAGGAAGAGCCCAAGGGCATGACAATAAGGAAATCCTTCTACATAGAGGTGACGGATACGGGCATCGGAATAAAAGAAGAGGATATCCAAAGGCTCTTCACGGAGTTCGAGCAGCTTGACGCTTCGATTACGAGGGAGCACGGCGGCACCGGATTAGGGCTCGCGCTCACGAAAAAATTGGTCGAACTGCACGGCGGGGACATCAGGGTGGAGAGCGAGCACGGCAAGGGATGCAAGTTCATCGTTACCGTGCCTCAGGAAGAGGGAGAGGCGGAGGTCGTGTCCCTCAGACCGGCGCCGTTAATTTCGGTTTCCAATCTGACGGGCGAGTCGAGGCCGGTAATACTCATAGCGAGTGAGAGCGAGGGGCTGAATCATCTCCTTAATGCGTATCTTTCCGGCGAGCGCTACGACGTCATAACGGTCAATGACGGACCGGAACTTCTCCTGAAGGCGAAGGCGGAGAGGCCTTTTTCGATAGTGATGGGCATAAGACTTCAGAAAAAAGACGGGTGGGAGGTCTTGAAGGAACTCAAGCGCGACGCCGAAACGCGCGACATACCCGTCGTCATAGTGTCGGCGGCGAACAACAAGGAATTAGGCTTTGCCCTCGGGGCGGTGGATTATCTCGAAAAGCCCGTGGATAAAGTACGTCTCCTCCATACCCTCGGGAGATTGAGTTTCACCACCAAGACCAAGAGCCGCACGATGACGATACTCGCGGTGGACGACGAGCCGCAGGTCTTAGCGCTTCTCGGGGACATATTGGAGAAGGAAGGGTTCGTCGTCATAAAGGCATCCGACGGAGAGACAGCGGTCAAGATGATACTCGAGCAGCACCCCGACCTCGTAATATTGGACCTCATGATGCCGGGCATGAGCGGGTTCGACGTGTGCGAGAGGCTGAAGGAACATCACGAGGCGAGGGACATACCGATTGTAATATTCACGGCAAAGGATATAACCGCCGCGGACAAGGAGAGGCTCGGAACGGGCATAAAGAAGATAATCAGAAAGGCTTCCTTTTCCAAGGAAGACCTCTTATCCGAGATAAGGCTCCTTGAACTTTTCTACCCGGAGAGGGCGAATCTCGTGGACCGCACCACGAGACTCTTCAACAGGAGATTTTTCGACATAAGCCTTGCGAGGGAGCTTTCGAGATGCGAGAGATACGGCCACGTCTTTTCCGTAATGTTCATGGATATAGACGGATTCGGCGATTTTAACCGCTCTAACGGCGTAGTAAAGGGGGACGAGGCCCTGGCGGAAGTGGCGAGGCTTCTTGCCTATAACCTGAGAAAGACCGACTACGTTACGCGTTACGGAGGGGACGAGTTTGCGGTGCTCCTTCCCGGCATAGGCGTCGAGGAGGCGGGCAAGGTCGCCGAAAAGGTAAGGGCCGCGGTCGAGGGTTGCGAGTTCTTCCCCGGTTCCGGCGGGCTTACCGCGAGCATAGGCGTTTGCGGCGTCAAGACTCGCGCAGATTCGAGCGTCGTGGACGAGTTGAAGGATAAGGTCAAGACGGTTTACGAAAGCGGCGGCAACGCCGTGAAGATATTAGAGGTTTGAAGGTTACCGCCCCCGATGTAATATCGGGGGCTGGGTACCCATTCGAAAGATGGGTCGGGGGGGATTTTGGCGCCGGAAGGAACCAAGAAACCAAGCGTGTTAGTCGTCGAGGATAACGCGATGAATAAGGTCCTCGTAAAAGAGGTTTTAAACATGCACGGCTACTTCGTGATAGAGGCCTCTACCGGACGCGAGGCCGTCGAGACGGCGTTAAGGGAAAGGCCCGACATAGTTCTCATGGACATAAACCTTCCGGAGATGGACGGCGTAGCGGCCATGAAACTCATAAAGGGAAGCAAAACGCTTAAGGCTATGCCGGTAGTGGCTTTGACTGCTTCGGCCATGCAAGGGGACAGGGAAAAGATAATGGCCGAGGGGTTCGACGGCTACGTGCCGAAGCCCATAGAGTTTAAGGTTTTGATAAGAACTCTGGAAGAGGGGTTGAAGATGCAGGGGATGGGGAAGAAGACAGGGTAAAGGGGAAGGGCAGGGAAATAGACAGGGTAGAGGGAAGAAGGAAAAGGGTAAAGAAAAAAGGAATATCTTTTTTTATTTTGTCATTCC
>JBAQMW010000085.1:0-1617 GCA_049303155.1 Thermodesulfobacteriota bacterium
CTCGAATTCCTTTAAGATGTCTTTAAGTTTCTTTTCAACGCCTGTGCCTATGAGAATCGCTTTTTCGATTACGTCGCTCATATAAATCCTCCTTTTTAGTTGAAAGCCGAAATCTCTTCTTGCGAAAAGAAGTCCTTGCCAGGACGACCCATGTAAAAGCCGTTCGTGAAATCGGTTTTGTAAATACGCTTTAATTCCTTCAACCCCTCCGAAGGTGTGAGTTTTCCCGACATCCTCTGTCTGAATAATTCAACCGCCTCCTTCGTGTGCTTAAAGTCCGGCGATATGCGCAAGGCCGAAACCCCGATTTCACGCAGTTCTTCGATATTTTCAATAAGGGTGAAAATCTTCGCGCTCAAGACGGAGGTTCCGTTTAAGGCGAATATCTCCTCGTTCTCCGTTGTCTTAAGCTCCATGCCGTCAGGGTAGCGGACGCAGTCGTGGGCGCATTGGCTTTTCTTGCGGCCGTGCGCCCTTGAAGTATAACACCTCCATGAAAACGCGAGAGGGAGCTTTCCGTGCGAAAAGACCTCTGTCTCGATGCCGCTTCCTTTTATATTATGCCTTATCGTCTCTTTCGGAAGCTCGATTGGATAGGTTATTCTCTTTACGCCCAAAGATTCGAAAAAGTTTATTGCTTCTTTATTATAGGTCTTTATGTGAGGCCCGGCAAAGACCTCTTTTTTCGACGCGTCAACCATGTTCAATACTGACGCATCGTTAGCCTCTATGGCGAAAGGAAGGGCGGAAACCTCTCTCGTGAAATTCAGTTCCTCCTCGTTTGAAATGACCGCGAGGGTCGTCATTACGGGCTTTTTCCCGGCCTTTTGGAGCATATTGCCGATACGTTCCATGTCAAGCAAGGTAAGAGAACGCCTCTTCACGCAGACAACCTCACCGACATATACGGTATCAACGGGCATTTCCGCAACCTCTTCGTAAAAGGCCAAGAGGTCTTGCTTTTTCCATTCAAAAAGCATCGGGCCTAACGTGAGTTCCATAATCCCTCCTGACCTCCCTTTGAAAAAGGGAGGAACCGTAATCCCTACTTTCCTCCGTACGCCCCGGTTGTCTGGCTTGCTCCCTCGAAGCTCGAAACGGTAACTGCCCGCCATTTTTCCTTTACAACGTACGACGACGGCGATTCGTAATAAGAATCAACCGCCTCCCTTAAAACATTCGTAACGTCTGAGACGTATTTCTTTGTCCTCTGGCGGCCTTCTATCTTGAGGGCGGATATGCCGGCCTCTATGAGGCCGGGCAGGATCGGAATAGCGTTAAGGGATTCCGGGTCTTCCATGGCGTAAAAAATCCTTTTGTCCGGCATGACGTAACGCCCCTTGCAGCAGGTCGGGTAAGGGGATGTCTCGTCTTTTGAGAGTTCGTTTAAAAAGGTTTTATTAAGGCTTATCAAAAGGCGTCCGTCGTCTTTGTTCTCGAACCTTACGAACCGGGAAGGAGAGCACGCGCCCTCGGTATTGGTGGAGGCTCCGGTAACGTAACTCGAAAGATAGCACCTGCCCTCGATGTTTATGCAAAGCCCCCCCAAGGCGAAGACCTCTAACTCTACGTCCGTCTTTTGCCTCAACTCTTTTATCTCTTCCACCGTGTGAATCC
>JBAQMW010000086.1:0-10760 GCA_049303155.1 Thermodesulfobacteriota bacterium
ATGCGCGGCAAGGCAGACAAACGACGCCGCGCCTGCGTCGACGCCTTGCGGCGCGGGAAAAGATGAATTCGAGGGATTCATTGATGAAAGCGAATGAAATAAGAAAAAAGTTCCTTCAATACTTTTCCGACAACGGCCACGAGACCGTTCCGTCGTCCGGCCTCATACCGCACGGAGACCCGACGCTTCTTTTCACGAACGCCGGCATGGTGCAGTTCAAGAAGGTATTTTTAGGCGAGGACAAACGCCCCTACTCGCGGGCAGCGTCCTGCCAAAAGTGCATGCGCGCCGGAGGCAAACACAACGACCTCGAAAACGTCGGGCAGACTACCCGGCACCACACGTTCTTCGAGATGCTCGGCAACTTCTCCTTCGGAGACTACTTCAAGGAACGCGCCATAGAGTTCGCGTGGGAACTACTTACGGTAGAGTTTAAGATTCCGGCCAATAAACTCTGGGTGACGGTTTACGAAGAAGACTTTGAGGCGGAAAAGATATGGAACGAAAAGATAAGGGTTCCGAAGGACAGGATTAAAAGGCTCGGCGAAAAGGATAACTTCTGGAGCATGGGAGAGGGCGGCCCCTGCGGCCCGTGCTCGGAGATACTCATAGACCAGGGAGCGCACGTCGGATGCCTAAAACCGACGTGCGGCGTCGGATGCGACTGCGACAGGTTTCTCGAAATATGGAACCTCGTCTTCATGCAATACGACAGGAACTCCAAGGGAGAGCTCGCGCCTCTTCCAAAACCCAGCATCGATACAGGCATGGGGCTTGAACGCATAAGCGCGGTGATGCAGGGAAAAACCAGCAACTACGACACCGACCTGTTCGCCCCGATAATAAGACGCATAGAAGAACTGACGGACGCGGAATACGGAATAAAGCGCGAAAGCGACGTCTCCATACGCGCCATAGCCGACCACTCGAGGGTCGTGCCTTTCCTCATAAGCGAAGGCATCATGCCGTCCAACGAAGGTCGCGGCTACGTCTTAAGGCGCGTCATAAGACGCGCCGTGCGCCACGGCCGTTTCCTCGGCATAAAAGAACCGTTCCTCCATAAACTCGTCCCGGCCGCGATTGACGCCATGAAAGAGGCCTATCCCGAACTCGCAAGAAACTCCGAGATAATAATCCGTGCCACCTTGGGCGAGGAGGAAAGATTCTTCGAGACCCTCGAAAGAGGGCTCTCAATACTCGAACAAGAAGTGGCAGGCATGAAAAAATCAAAGACCTTCGTCGTGCCCGGCTCTCTCGCCTTCAAACTCTACGACACTTACGGATTCCCTATTGATCTTACGGCCGACATAGTAAAGGCCGAAGGCATCAAGGTTGACGAAGAAGGCTTCATAACCGAGATGGAACTTCAGCGCGAAAAGGCGCGGAAGGCATGGAAAGGCGCGGCAGAAGACTCAGGCGAGGGCAGAAAGCATCTTGTCGAGGCGGGGCTTAAGTCCTCGTTCGTCGGCTACCACATGGATGTAGCGTCTTCGAAGGTAATCTACATATCCAAAAACGGCATGGTAACGGATACAGCGGCAACAGGCGACGAAGTGGACATAGTAACCGAAGAAACCCCTTTTTACGGAGAGTCCGGAGGCCAAAGCGGAGACACGGGGGTAATCGTCGGGAAGGGCGTAACGCTTAAAGTCATTGACACGCAAAAACCCTTTCCCGAACTCATCGTTCACGCCTGCAAGGTGATTGATGGAACGATAAAAACAGGGGACGCCGTGGAGCTTATCCCTGACAAAGACAAGCGGCGGAGGACGAGGGGAAACCACACCGCAACGCATATCCTTCACGCCCTATTGAGGGAGACGCTCGGCAAGCACGTCCGTCAGGCAGGCTCTCTCGTAACGCCGAAGGGATTGCGTTTCGACTTCAACCACTTCGAATCCCTCTCAATCGAGGACATACGCTCGCTCGAAGAGAAAGCGAATAAAATCGTAAGGGCTAATATCAAAGTCTCGACCGAAGTGCTGCCTTACGAAAAGGCCGTCGAAAAAGGCGCCCTCGCCTTCTTCGGCGAAAAGTACGGCGGAATAGTCCGGATGGTCGAGGTGAGCGGCGTCAGCAAAGAACTCTGCGGCGGCACTCACGCCTTCTCGACCGGAGAACTCGGACTCGTAAAGATAACCTCCGAATCGAGCGTAGCGGCCGGGGTAAGACGCATCGAGGCAATTACCGGCGAAGACGCCCTCAATGCCTTTATTCGCTCTGAAACCATCTTAAGGGAAAGCGCCTCCCTTCTCAAGGCATCATTCGAAGAAGTTACGCAAAAAATCAAAAAACTCAATGAATACCAAAAGGAACTCGAAAAAGAAATCCGGACATTGAGGCAAGGCGAAAAACGCGGCGCGGCCGACAAACTCCTAAACGATGTAAGGGAAATAGGCGGAGTGAAAATCCTCGCAACCGAGGTCGAGGTCAAGAACCCGTTGGAACTTCGCGCCATGGCTGACGCGATAAGGGTGAAGCTCGGAAGCGGAGTGGTGTTTCTCATAAACGAAAACGACGGAAAGGTGAACGCCCTCGCCGCCGTAACAAAAAACCTTACGAAGAGGTTCAGCGCCGGAGAACTCATAAAGAGGGTCGCGCCGATTATCGGAGGCCGCGGCGGCGGAAAAGAAGACCTGGCTCAGGCAGGCGGAACGGTTATGGGCAAGACCAAAGAGGCATTGCAGGAAGCAGTAAAGGCGATTGAAGAAATGTCCGCGACGATTAGTTAGTCATTGCGAACCCATTCGATAAACTCAGGGCAGGCTGGCTCGGCAATCTCGTCTTTGATATTTCGGCGAGTCCTCTCGCCGAAATTGTTTCGGTGTGAGGACACACCGAAACATCCAAATCTTCGAGATATCCTCGAAGGCGTAACGAAAGATTCTTTATCTTTTGGCTTTGGATTCTTTTTTAAGGAGATTCAGGTACATCGAGGCGAGTTTGTTGTTCGGGTCTTTTGTGATGACCTTCATCCACTCTGTCCGCGCCCTCTCGGGCTGGCCCATGGTAAAGTAGGTTATGCCGAGTTGCACCCTCGCGTTAAGATACTCGGGATTAAGGTTTACCGCTTCGTCCAATACCTGAACGGATTTATTGTAATCCTTCATGTCCCTGTAGACTACGCCCAAATGAGTCCTTATGTCCTCGAACTCAGGCCTCATGTTCAAGCCGCTTAGGTATTCGTTCGCCGCCTCTTTATAAAGACCCAAGTCCTTATAGATGTTGCCGAGTTCCGCGTGCATATTGGCGAGTCTTGCCCTCACATACGGGTCCATATAAGAACCCTTGCCTGCGCCGGCGGATTCCTTCGCCATCGAGTAAAGCTTTTCAGCCTTGCCGTATTCCCTGAGTTCATTGTATATGACGGAAAGATTCAAAGACGCCTCTGTGTAGCGGGGGTTCAGCTCTATGGCCTTCTCGAAGCACCCAACCGCGTCCTTAACCCTGCCGGCGTCGTAGTAAATCAGACCGAGCATGTTGTAAACGTCGGGAAAAAGTTTTTTCTCGCTCACGACCGCGTCGAGATGCTTTAAGGCGCCCTTGTAATCCCCTTCCTTAAACGCCCTTCTGCCTACTTCGTAGTGTTCATGCCATTCTTCGGCCATGTCCGAGTCTCCGTATGAGTTGTCTGTAAAAAGCCCCGCGCCTCAGCCCTCTTGAAGCCTCGTCTTGGCGGCCTCAAAAAAAGAACTCCGGGGGAAATCGCTTACAAGGGTTCCAAAGGCCTCCAGAGCAAGTTCTTTCTCTCCGAGCGAATCATAGGTCTCACCGATGTAATAAAGAGCCCCGTCAACTGCGCTTGTGTCGCGGTAATCCTTTATGACTATGCTAAACCTTCTGAGGGCGCCTTTATAATTCTTCGTCTTGTAATAGAACCTGCCGACGTACATCTCGCTTCCCGCGAGCCGAGTCCTCAAAAAAGAAACTACATCCTTGGACTTCGCGGCATAGGGGCCTTCGGGATAGAACTTTACAAGGTCTTCAAAGGCGAAGAGGGCCTTTCTGGTCTTGGTCTGGTCCCTGTCAACGCTCAAGACCTCCTTGAAGTGGCTCATGCCTTTCTGAAACAGGGCGTAAGCAGCCTTGGGGTGCCCGGGATGAAATGCCTGAAAGGCGGTGTAAGAGGCCCCGGCCTCGTCGTATCTTTCGTTAATATAATACGTGTCGGCGAGCATAATCTCGGCCTCGACTGCCTGAGGGCTCAAAGGGTATTCGTCCGTAATGCTCTTGAAAGAAGCCTCGGCCTCCTCGTAACGGCCGTTCTCGTAAAAAGAAATGCCCTTCGCGTAAAGAATCTCGGCTACCGGCGTCTCGGCCTTCTCCTTTGTGGCGGCGCAAGAGGCGAGGAGAAAAAGAGCGGCGCAGGAGATAAGAAAAGCGCCAAAAACTCCGGAATTCTTAGATGATGTCATACCCATTTACAAAGACACCCCCGATTGTATTTACTCTTTTTATTATATCACAAGCGGCGCAAGATTGGAAAAGGTTTCCTTAGTGCGGCAAAAAAGATTACCCCCCTTTCACAAAGGGGGGTAAGGGGGGATTCAAAGGAGCCTCGGAAAATGTATCGCCCTTTGTTTTTGTCCCTTGGTATAGATTACTTGTTGGGTTACGCTTCGCACAACCAACCTACAAAGATAATTCCACGGTGTCATGAGATATAAATTATTTTTTGCCACCTTTAAACAAAAGAGAGAGAAAAACTTTTATCCTATATTTGTAGCCAACATATTTTTTCAACATTCCAACATCTTTTTTTAGAGGAACAATCTTAACTTTTAATTCGCCAGTATAAGTTTTTAGACTGTCTGTGTAACTTGATAATTGATTTACCTTTAAATCTGTATAATGGGAAAGTTTTTTGGAAAATTTTTCGATTATTTCTTGTTTTTCCTTATACTCTTTCGTCGGTAAGACCAACTCGTCCGTATATCCAGGCTGAAAAAATGTCACCACCTTTTTAGCATCTTCTATAGAGATATTTTTGTTAGTATTTTTTGTCAGATATTCTAAAAATTTTTTAAATTTGAATAGCGTTTTTTCGTATTTTGATAATAACTTGGTAAATTTTTTAAATTCCTCTGATAAAGATTTTTTTCTTTCTCTATTTTTTTCTAATATTGAATTTATCTTATTGCGAGCAAAATTAAACTGAATATCGTTTAAGTACCCATAAGTTATTGTCTGCGTTCTGGTCGTGGTGCTCATAAAACCTTGTTCTACATCAGTTTTTGTAATTTTGCGTCCGTTTTGGAAAATATTTTGAAAACCAAGCATTATGGCGGTAAGGTCAGTATAAAATTCATTTCCCTTTTTCGAGTGGCTTAATGAATATAATAATATATGCGAAAGTTCATGTGCCATTATCATTGCGAATACGACAGGATGTTCCGTACAATTTTCACTTACCTTAACATTGATAGGATATCCATTCAGTGCCGAAGATCCATAAAATGGTAAACTACTAGGGATAGTTACCTGAGCCGTGATACCTTCGCTACCGTGCTGATTAACTTTCGCTAAATGGGTGCTATGAAATTGATTACCACCATTCTGGGTTCTATAGTCATTCGGAACAATTGTAATATTAATATCAATGGGCAAACCAAGTTGGAGAGCTATTAATTTCATTGCATCTTTGACTTTACCGCCCCTAATTGGTGAAAAAATATTTTCACTAAGAATGGGCTCTTTAACGCCAAAGATTTTTTCTAATTCGTTTATTGCATTTTCGATGTATTCGTTACTTATTTCGTTTTCCATAAGGGGGCAAAAAGTAATTTATTTCTCATAACTAGTTCACAAGCGTAATAAGTTCGTTTATCCCTTCAAAACTGGGGTTACAGACGAACCTGTTTCGTTTATCCCGATTCTGGCTGAAAAGCCAGCGTAATCCAACTGTTATTCTAAAAAAAAGAAAAATTATAAACAGATTTATTTTTCCTTCCTACATGAAAACATTCTACCCGAACCGCGCCGCATTGCAACAAAAAACAAATCCCTCCCTGCCTCCCTTTGAAAAAGGGAGGAAAAGACAAAAAAAGGGGGCCTTGCGGCTCCCCCTTTTTTTTGCAACCTCATTTACAATCCCCCTCACCCTACCCTCTCCCACAAGGGGAGAGGAGAGTAAAAAAACCACGCCCTAAATCCCTCCGCTTCCCGTTGCAATGCTTCGCGGCAACGGGAGCCCTGCCCTTTGGGAAAGGGAGGAGAAGACAAAAAAAGGGAGCCTCACGGCTCCCCCCATTCTTTACGCCCATATTGGCCTCTTCCTACGTGCCCATCTCCCATGAGGAGAGATATATCTTCTGCTCTTTGGTGAGGACGTCTATCTTTACTCCTAATGCTTCGAGTTTCATCTTCGCTATGTTCCTGTCTATTTCATCGGGAACGACGTAAACCTTGTTTTCGAGTTTCCGTCCCCTGTCCACGAGATACGCAGCGGAAAGCGCCTGATTGGCAAAACTCATGTCCATGACGCTCGCGGGGTGGCCTTCGGCGCAGGCGAGGTTAACGAGCCTGCCTTCGGCCAAGACGTATATCCTCCTGTTGTTTCTCAACGTATGTTCCTCGACCAAATCCCTTATCATGCGCTTTTTCTTGGTTATGGCGTTAAGGCCATCGAGGCCGAGTTCCACGTTAAAGTGCCCCGAGTTCGACACTATGGCTCCCTCTTTCATTATTGCGAAGTGCTCTTTTCTTATTACGTTTATGTTGCCCGTAACCGTGCAGAAAAAGTCCCCTATCGAGGCGGCCTCTTTTATCGGCATAACCCTGAATCCGTCCATAACCGCTTCAAGCGCCGGCAACGGGTCTATCTCGGTAACGATGACGTTCGCGCCCATGCCCCTCGCCCTCATGGCCATGCCCTTGCCGCACCAGCCGTAGCCGCAGACAACGAAGTTCGAACCCGCAATAAGCCGGTTCGTGGCCCTTATGATGCCGTCAACGGTTGACTGCCCGGTGCCGTAGCGGTTGTCGAAAAAGTGCTTGGTTGCCGCGTCGTTTACCGCTATGACCGGGAACTTCAAGAGGCCTTTTGCCGCAAGGCTCTTAAGCCTTATGACGCCGGTCGTGGTTTCTTCGGTCGAGCCTATGATGCCTACGGCGTCCTTCGTTCTTTTGCTGTGAAGAATGGACACGAGGTCTGCCCCGTCGTCCATCGTGATATTCGGCCTTCTGTCCAAGACCTCGTTTAGGTGCTTATAGTAGGTCTTGTTGTCTTCGCCTTTTATGGCAAAGGTAGGAATGTTGAAGTCCTTAACGAGAGACGCGGCAACGTCGTCCTGAGTTGAAAGAGGGTTCGAGGCGCAGAGCACCAAGTCCGCCCCTCCCACCTTCAGGGTTATGGCGAGGTTCGCCGTCTCGGTCGTAACGTGCAGACAAGCCGCTATCTTAACGCCCTTAAGGGGCTTCTTCTTGGAGAAATTTTCTTTTATGCGCCTCAAAACAGGCATATCCATCTCAGCCCATTCTATCCTCTTTTTACCCTTTTGGCTCAAGCCCAAGTCTTTTACGTCGTATCTCACTCATTCCTCCTATTATTGGTTTTTTACGAAGCGGTCAAGCCGCCTCTCAACGTCCGAGTTCTTTTTTAAGAAGCTCCGCCTTGTCGGTCTTTTCCCACGTGAAGTCCGGCTCGTTTCTGCCGAAGTGCCCGTAGGCCGCTGTCTTCCTGTATATGGGCCTTAGGAGATTAAGCTCCTTTATGAGGTCAGCCGGCTTAAGAGGGAAAACCTTCCTTATGGCCGCCTCTATCTTTTCGCACGGAACCTTCTCCGTGCCGTTCGTGTCAACCATTACGCTTACCGGCTCCGCAACGCCTATGACGTAAGCCAACTGCAGTTCGCACTCGTCCGCCAGCCCTGCGGCGACGACGTTCTTGGCGACGTATCTCGCCATGTAAGAGGCCGAGCGGTCAACCTTGGACGGGTCCTTGCCGGAAAAAGCCCCTCCGCCGTGGCTTCCATGCCCGCCGTAAGTGTCAACTATAATCTTTCTTCCCGTAAGGCCGCAATCGCCGTGAGGGCCTCCGATTATGAATTGTCCGGTCGGATTTATGTGATACCTCGTGTCCTTTGTGAGGAGTTCGGCGGGGATGACCTTCTTTATTACCTCCTCCATGACGGCCTCTTTCAACTTGGCCTGCGTAACGTCCGGGGTGTGCTGAGTGGATATGACGACGGCCTCGACAGCGACCGGCCTCTTGTCGCGATACCTTACCGTAACCTGGCTCTTGCCGTCGGGCCTGAGGAACGTGAGGGCATTGCTTTTCCTGACGTCCGCGAGCCTCTTCGTGAGCTTATGCGCGTACATAAGGGGCATGGGCATGAATTCCGTCGTGTGGTTACAGGCGTAACCGAACATGAGCCCCTGGTCTCCGGCGCCCTGCTCTTTGCCCGCGCCCTCGTTGACTCCCATGGCTATGTCCGGGCTCTGCCTGTCGATGGTAACCACCACGGCGCAGCCTTCCCAATCGAAGCCCATTCCGCCGCCCTCGTAGCCAATCTCCTTAATGGTCCTTCTCGCCACTTCCTGATAATGCACGGTCGTCTTGCTGGTTATCTCTCCCGCTATTACGACGAGACCCGTGGTCACGAGCGTTTCGCAAGCGACCCTGCTTTTCGGATCTCCGCTAAGATGCGCATCAAGGATGGCGTCGGATATCTGGTCGGCAACCTTGTCAGGATGCCCCTCGGTAACCGACTCGGACGTGAAAAGATATTCTCTTGCGCCCATTATTCTTCTCCTTTGTTTTTTTTGACTTGAAACGCATATTATTTATTTTTTTTCGCTGTTTGTCAAGGGCTGAGCCCTTGACCCCTAATGTTTTAATTTGGTTCGCGCCATGCCAACCACCAAGGCTTATTAATTCATTGTGCTGTCCGCAGGACACCTTTTTGGTGGATTTTCCAACGCCTTTTTACTATAATGCCTGTTTCCGAATAACGTCCGGCTTGACAAGAAAGGCTCTTAATGGCAAACAACGTCCGAAAAAGAGTACCGGCAAATAAAAAAGACCGTGCGCTTAAACATGTCAGGCGCCTTCGGACTCAGCTGCCGAAGATAGCTCTGCCGGTTCTCATAATCGTAGAAATGCTTCGCGGCAAAAAACCACTTTCCATCCTGCCGCCGGACATAACCGCCGTTGCAACAGTCGGGCTTATACTCATATTAGCCGGCATCGGCATAAGGATTTGGGCAAGGGGGCACTTCGTAAAAGGTCTTCTCTTTCAGACAGGCCCTTACGCCATCGTAAGGCATCCACTCTACGTCGGGTCTTTCCTGATGCTCATAGGATTTCTCTTAATCCTGAACATGTGGGTTCTCTGGGTAGTGTTGCTTCCGTTCTACGTCGTATTCTATGTGCTCACCGTGATATCCGAGGAAAGCGGCCTCAAGCGGAAGATAGGAGAAGAGTGGGAGGAATACAGAAGGTCGGTTCCCGCCCTTATACCAATGCCGTGGAAGGTGAAAGCCAAAAACATCCACGGCTGGAGTAAAGAGGTGTTTTCCAACACGCCCGAACTTGAAACAATCGCATCAACCGTTATTTTGCTTGTCTTGATAGAACTCGGCAGGAGATTGCTTTTCTAACAGGCCATTGAAAAACTAAAACCGCAGTCATTGCGAGTCCGCCATTATTATTCGCGGACGAAGCAATCTCGTCTTTACGGTTATTCATGAGATTGCGGAGTCTGCTCCGAACTTATTTCGGGGGTCGCCGCGCTCCCTCGCAATGACAATACGGAACAACCGCAACATTCTCTCGTTACCGTCAACTCCAGAACTCGTCCTTATAAAACTCCGTAATCCTTGAGTTCACGTAATTTTCCACTTCCCGCGCCGTAGTGAACTTCAAACTCTCTTCGGTTATCTCCTTCGCCGCCTCGTAGCTTACGGAACAGACGAGCCTTTTCACCTTCAAAAGCGAAAAGGCGTTCATGCTGAGCTTCGTAATCCCCATGCCGATGAATATGAGCGCGTGGGTGGGCTCTCCTGCCATCTCGCCGCAAACGCTCACCTCTATGCCGCGCCTTCCGGCTGCGTCCACCACGCTTTTTATTATCCTCAAGACGGCCGGATGAAAAGGCTCGTAAAGATAAGCGACGTGCTCGTTCACCCTGTCTATGGCTAAAGAATATTGCAGGAGGTCGTTTGTGCCTATGGAAAAGAAATCCGCCTCTTCGGCAAGAATGTCGGCAATAAGGGCCGCCGAAGGAATCTCTATCATCGCGCCGACTTTTATCTCTTCGTTAAAAGCCTTCTTTTCTCTCCTGAGTTCTTCCTTGACCTCTTCGAGCACGGCCTTCGCCTGCCTTAACTCCTCGAGGCCTGATATCATCGGGAACATCACCTGCAGATTCCCGTCCGCGCTCGCCCTGAGTATGCCCCTAAGCTGAGTCTTGAATATATCCGGTCTTTTGAGGCAAAACCTTATGGCGCGTAGCCCGAGCGCGGGATTTATCTCGTCCGCCGTGTCCACGTGAGAGAGAAACTTGTCTCCGCCTATGTCGAGGGTTCTTATCGTAACGGGCCGCGGGGACATCTTTTTCACGACGTGCTTATACGCGGCATAGTGCTCCTCTTCGGTCGGGAGGCTCGTCCTGTTCATGTAGAGGAACTCGCTCCTATAGAGCCCTATGCCCTCGGCGCCGTGGCTCGCGAGGGAGGCCATCTCCTCGGCAATCTCCATGTTGCCGAAGAGATTTATACGCCTTCCGTCGGTGGTTTCCGCCGGAAGAGTCCTGTAATGG
>JBAQMW010000087.1:0-5600 GCA_049303155.1 Thermodesulfobacteriota bacterium
GTGTTGAAGGGCCTTGTCGAAGACCCGCGCCATCGGCGCCTCATGGTTGCGGCAAAAAGACCTCGCACTCTCGATGTTGTTGTCCGCGATTGCCTTGCTGATTTTTTTCCAGAGGACATCCGCGTCAACGGAGTATTTGAAGAAGAGGCATATTGCCCTCTCTACCGTTATCGCCGCCCCTATCATGGACACGGCGAGTATCAGATACATGAACACCCCGCCTTCGCGCATAAACGTTGCGAGCATTTCCATTTGTTTTCCTCCTTATTTTCCCGTTGTTATTTCCTTAAACGCCGCATCATCGGGATAAAGCGGCTTCAGAAACTCGTCCCTGTAACTCTTGTCCGTTATACTACCCGACCAGAGCTTTGCCTTGGGCACTATGAATATGACCCTCGGCTTCTCCACCGTGCCCTCTATCTTTATTACCCGCTCGATAACTGCTTCTTTTTCGTCCGCCGCATCAATGGCTGCGGAACGGCCGGGGGTAAGCAGTATCATTAAAACAAATATCGCGATAAAAAGACAGGGGTAGCCTCTCATTTTTTTAACCTCTCCTCTATGAGCGTTATCCATTGTCCGGCCCGGACGCCGTCTTTGCCGGCAACGGATAAGTAGGTCTTGTACCGTTCGAGGGCCCTTGCGTAGTCCCCTGCGAAGATTTCGTATATTATGCCGGAGTTTTTGTGCGGCCAAGGAAGCTCACTCCGGTTTTTCACGAGGTCTTCGTAAAAGGCGAGGGCGCCTTTCACGTCGCCGAAAAGAAATAAAGAGTACGCGTAGGCCTCCAAAACCTCGGGATGAGCGTCCTTTAAGGCCAGAGATTTTCCGAGTTTTTCGATTGAACTCTTATCTTTGTTTTTCATGAGGAGTATTCCCATGTTGTAGTTGAGATACGGATCTTCGGGGGCTATGCCCTCGGCCTTTTTGTAGAGCCCGAGCGCACCGGATAATTCTTTCTTCCCGTGGTAGAGGTTAGCGGAGTTTAAAAGCGAGAAAAACTCTTTTGATTCTTCCTTTGCGTAGGGCTCTGCCGGAGGGTCTATGACGGCGAATTCCTTCGATAAGATGTCTCTTTTGTAGAGGGCGGGTCTTAAGACGGCGAGCCGGAAGAGGGCCTTTTCGGCATAGCCGCTGCTTTCAAGCCCTCCGTGCTCGAACAACGCCTTGATGGAACCTCTGTAAGCCCCTACCGCCTCTTCCTCCAGAGGGTAGGCCTTTTCTTCGAGGAGATAATCGTATTCCTTTATTTCATCGTCCGAAAGGTCCGGGGGCTTGGATGACGAAAGAAGCGAGTCTTTGAAGTTTTCCAAAACCATGCCCATATTATAAAAGCCGCTCGCCATAAATTCCGCGTATCCGCTCTTTATCGCCGCGCCGTAGCCTTCGAGAAGTTCTTTCATCTGTGTCTCCTTTTTCTTGAAGGAGGCCTTTACCGGGTCTTTTATCTTTGTTCTTAGATACTCGTCGAGTTTCATGCCGGAGGAGGCAAATGAGGCCTTTGCCGCATGGAACGGGTCGAGTTTGTCTTTGGCCAATGCCTTTAGTATGGAGTAGGCTTTGTCCTCGTTGCCGGAGGCAAGCTCCGCCATGGCGAGCCTGAAAAGGAACGAGGGTTTATCCCGCTCGGTTATGTGTCCGGCTTCCATTGCCGAGTCAACGAGGGTTCTAAGCCTATCGGGCTCTCCGGCCTTTTCAAGCATGTCGGCGGCCTTCAAGAGAAGTTTTTTTCTTTCATCCGCGCCGGATGCGGAAGCGGCCTTTTCAAACATCCCAGCCGCGTCGAGGTATTCGCCTTTTCCTTCGAAGGTCTTGCCTGCCTCCATAAGGAGCGAGTAAGAGGCCTTTCCGGAAGGGTATTTTGCCTCCATGATGTCGAGAATCGTGCGGATCCCGCTTCTATTGCCGGTACGCAGGTATATGGAGCCGGCCCCTGCGAGGGCATCTTCGGCAAGAGGAGATTCTTTCATGACAGAATAGACGTTAAAGAAGTGTTTAATAGCTTCGTCGTCGCCGCCCTTCTTGAGATAATCGAGGGCCAAGGCGTAGTGTGCGCTGGAGAGTTTTTTCCTGACGGGATCGTTCTTGCTGTCCGGCATGGCGTTTTTATAGTAGGCGATGGCCGAAGAAAAATCCTTTTCCAAGGCGAAGATGTCGCCTGTCTTTTCGTAAGCCTTAAAGGCCGAAGGCGTTTTAAAGAGCGGCTCCAGGGCTTCTCTTGCGTCTTTCGTCATGCCGAGGGAAACGTATATGCCGGACGCCTTCGTTAAAACCGCTTCCGCGTTTTTCGGTTTCTTGAATTGTTCGAGGTATTTCTCCGTAATCCTCTTTACCGAGGCCGCTGTTTTTTCGCCGGCATCGGGTGAGCGGTCGTTGCCGGACAAGGAGATCTCAAAGCTCAGGAGCGCGTTTAAGGCCGCGTCTTCGCCTTCCGGCATGTCGCCGTATGCGGCCATGGCGGATTCGTACCTGTTTGCGGCTTCAAGGTAGCGTTTGGAATCGAACATGGCTTCCGCGAGAAGAAAGCCGGCTTCCTTTGCGGCAAGGTCGTCCGGGAAGTATGAGAGGTAGAGCGTATATTCATAGAGGGCGCTTTGCATGTCGGCTTTGTTTCCGCTTTCCTTCGCAACCGAATGATAATGACGCGCCAAATCCAGTATCGTTCTTGAGACGAGGTTCGTTATCTCTTTGTCGCCGTTCGGAAAGTTTTCCCCGTACCACGCGCTTTTCGGGTTGAATCGGGACACGAGTTCTTCCTTTGTTTTCATGGCCGAGGCAATGTCGTTTAACGCGGCGAGCGACTTCGCGGCGCCTTCAAAGGCAAACGGCGCGCGAGGATGTTCGCCGAAGTTATCCATGAAAAGGCGGAAGGCGGCGAGAGATTTTTCGTGCCGCATTTCGCTCGAAAGGAGAACTCCGAGGCGGAAGAGCACGTCAGGGCCGTAGGCCTTTTTCATTATGTCTTTGAGAAACTTTTCCGGGGCAACGCTTCTCGACAGGGAGAGCACCATGTTGTCAATGGATTCTTCCCTTATGGCCAGGGCGGACTCCGAGCCCCGGCGTTTTACATCCGAAGAGTCGAGAAGCAAGACGAAGTTTTCGATGGCGTCGTCGAAATCGTCGAGTTTATAGTTTATCCACGCCGTCTTATAAATGGCCTTCGGCCCGAGCGTTTCGTCGTTACTTCTTACGACCGCATCGTAATGATGGAGGGCTTCTCCGTAATCCTCTTCGTCGAAGAGGATTTCACCGAGCCTGAAGGAGGCCTCGTTAGAGTAGGGGCTTTCCGGGTATTTTACGACTAAGTCCTCGAACGAGCGTTTCGCCTCGATGGTTTTTCCGCTCTCGAAGAGGGCGTAGGATATCGCGTAGGCTAATTTATCGGCGTTTGGTTTTTCCGGGTATTTATCGAGGAGCGTTGCGAGCCCTTTTATGAATTTGTCGTGGTCGGGCATCGGTGGCTCCGGCTCCTCCTGTACCCTTCCGGCGAGGCGTTGGTTTTTTTCCATTTCGTAGGCAGAGTATCGCGTCTTGAGTATTTCGGCGGATTCCGCGAAGTAGTCCTCAATGAGCATAAGGAGCGTATCCATCGAGTAGGATTCGTCTTTAAGGGAAATCTCGACGTATTCCGTAACGTCTTTGATGCTCTTGCTCTCCGGGATCTCTATCCTCTGGGGAAGGGTTTGGCAGGCCGAAACCGCGAGGGTCAAGATGGATAGCGCTATAGCGAGTTTCCCGCGCCGGGCGCGCCTTATGAGAAGAAAGACGTTCATTGCCGGGACCTCTTGCCGGCTGATTCCTTCCGGATGTCGTTAATGAGAAGAGCGGCCTTCTTCTTTACGGTCATTATGTCGTAAGTCATCATAAGAACCCTTTTGCGCAGGATCTCCGCCGCGTTGATGTTTATCTCTTTTAAGGCGTTTCCGATAATTTGTCTGTCGGAAGAGACCTGCTCTTTGAGTTCGCGCATGTCGGCCAAGACTCTTTCTTCAGCCTTTATCCTAAGCTCCGAGGCCTCTTCGAGGAGAGGCAGGATTCGTTCTACGGGCAGCGCCTTATTTTGCGCCGTGGCGAAGATGTCTTCGGCCATGTGTTCAAGAGGGCCTTTTTCGGCCCGGCCCGTCCCGATGGCGTCTTTGGTCTTGTCTATGGCCATCCAGAAAAGGACGTCCGCATACTTGGTGTTATTCATGTACCACACGCCCTCCTCGCCATCGAGGAGCATCATGCGGATTATCCGGCGTTCCTCGGCGGAAAGTTTTCTGTTAAGGGTCTTTTCCCACGTCGCGGCTATCGAGGGCTCCTCGGCGCTTTCTCTTGGAGAGGGTTTTTTTATTTCGTAGCCCTTGGAGGTCTTTTCCAAGGTCTTCAGGCTGATTAGTTTCAGAAGCGGCTTTATCTTGGTTATCCGGGTTTTTATCTCGTTGAGCGCCTCGCGCCTCGCGTCTACGGCGCGTTCGATGGAGGAGATTTCGGCGTCCATGCCGCGTTCTTTTTCGTCATAGGCGGCCTTTATTTTCCCGATTGCCTTAAATTGGCCGAGGAGAAGCGCTACCGCCTCGGAGTCTCTCGCAACGGCGGCGTTCCTGAGGCTCTTTAAGGCGGCGTCCGCGTACGGGGACGCGTCTTTAAGAAGGTTTACCGGCTTTTCCTTGATGAGCGCGTCTGTGTCGTTCCATCTTCCGTAACCGGCCTCGATTTCGCTGAATGACCTTATTGCCTCTGTAGCGAGTTTTTCCGCTTCCCGGGCATTGCCTGTTTCAAGAACGCAGTAAGCCTCGGCAAGCATCATCTCCCGCGAGTCCTCGCTTGACGGGTCGAAAGGTTTCATTTTGTCCATGAGGCGAAGCGCCTTTTTGCAGTCGTTCCTCTTTAGGTTAGACCACGCAGCCCCGGCAACGGCCTTACTCGAGAAAGAGCTTTTTTCGTCCACCTTGAGAAAGTTTTCTTCCGCCCCAAGGAAGTCTCCGCTCTCGAAGAGAAGGTAGCCCCTGTAAAGTTTTATGGTGTTCGATATTTCCCCGCCGGCCGCGTCTTTTATGTCGAGATAGGAGATTGCCGATTGGACGTCGTTTTGCGCGAATATAATCTCCGAGAGAAGGAGCCTTGCATAGGGGAAAAGCCGAGACGAGGCGTGGATGCCGGGGAGGGTGTATTCAGCCTCGCCGTATCTGCCGTTTTTGTAAAGCAGAAGAGCTTTAAGATACGCCGCTTCCGGCCCGGAAGCGGCATTTATCAGGCGCTCCATTTCTTCGTACCGGCCTCTTTCGTAGAGGGCCTTGAAAAACCCCGACAGTTCCGGCTTTGCAGGGAGCGAGACGCCGGGTTCCTTTGCTTCGGCCTTCACTGCGAGGGAGAGGTTCATGTCGGACAGGAGATTGATGACGAGAGCCCGTTCCTTTATCGCCTTGTCCGAATCCGAGGCGAGTATGGACTTCGTTGTTACGGAGGCATCGAGAAAGTTGCCTGTTCCGTAGGAAAATTCGGCTTCTTCGAGGTCGCTTGCGCCGGTTTGAGCGAGCGCCGATAGAGGCAGGAACGCCGAAAAAAGCAGCGACGATAAAAGGAGCCTCAGAACAAAACAGGGGGCACCCGCGCCA
>JBAQMW010000088.1:0-8001 GCA_049303155.1 Thermodesulfobacteriota bacterium
GTCAGGTGGAGGGAAGGGTGGGGTAGCCCTGATTGTAACTCAAGGCTTTAGCCTTGAGACTATCAACCCTGAAGGGTTGAGTTACATCAAGACATCAGCTCTAAAGGGCTGAGCTACAGGGGAAAAATGCGCTGCGCCGTCGTATCCGACATACATTCCAATATCGAGGCTCTGACTGAAACATTGAAGGAAATCGACTCAATCGGAGCCGACCTCATAGTTTCTCTCGGAGACATCGTAGGCTATAACACGAACCCCAACGAATGCGTCGCGCTCGTAAGAGAAAGAAATATCCTTTCCATAGCCGGCAACCACGACATCCGCGCCGCGGGACAAAAAGAACCGGACGATTTTAACGAAGCAGCCCGGGAAGCCATCTTATGGACGAGAGAAAAACTAAGTACTGACAACGCGGCGTTCCTAAGGGAACTTCCGGAGAGCCTTTCGATAGCGGTTCCCCCCTTTTACAAAGGGGGGTCAGAGGGGATTAACGATAAGTTCGTCCTCACCCACGGGGCGATAAATTCACCGGACATCTACACCCTTTCCGTTATCGAGGCCGCGAAAAACTTTCGCCTTATGGAAAAACAGGGCCTTCCTTTAGTGGGTTTTTTCGGCCATACCCATATAAAGGCGGCCTACGCCGGAGATCCGGACAAGGCCTTAGCAATAACGGGAGAAAGATTCAAACTGAAGAAAGACCTCTTCTACTTCATAAATCCCGGAAGCGTTGGACAGCCGCGCGACAAAGATGCGAGGGCGTCGTTTCTCATATTCGACGGCGCAAAAAACGAGGTTTCTTTTTACAGGGTGGAATACGACATAAAGGCGTGCGCGGATAAGATAAAAGCGGCGGGATTGCCGGAGATTCTGGCGGAAAGACTCTTTGGAGGATATTGATCGGTTACAGGATAACCGATAACTTTATCTTTTGTAACTCAGGGCTTCAGCCCTGATATATATCAGCCCTAAAGGGCTGAGCTACGTATGCACCCGAAAAAACACCTTTAGTAATTACGGGGACAGTCCCCCTTTGCGGGAGCAGGTTTGCAACCTGCTCCTCTAAGTTCGTGATTGCTCTATACGAAATATTTGGTTCAGGTTGTAAACCTGAACCCGCAGGAAAAATCAAATATCAAAATTTCTGGATTCCCGCTCAGAAGCCCGCGGGAATGACAAAGGGGACGTCGGTATTTTACTTTTTGATAAAAGACAACACCTTACTTTTGATTTTTAATATTTGATATTTGATTTCTTCTTACAAATTACCGTCAGTGAACCGTGCCTTTGGAAATCTCGCCAAAATTTTCCAACTTTTCGGCGTGAAACGGGTCGTCGGCAAGCCTGTCCCTGCAAGGCTTGCAGACCACGTATGACCTCTCCCTGAAAACGTCTTCTTCGAGAGTTTTCGTGTCCATGCTCTCTATGGCTTCGAGAAGTTCGTTTATTCCTTCGGAAATATCCCCCGGATATTCCTCAAGATAGCCGTCATAATCGGCGAAACTCTTCACCTCTACTATATACTTAAGACCCCCCTTTTGGAAGTCCTTGCCGCAACAATAACACCTTATTTTGTTCATTCGAAAAGAGTCCTTTCTTTGAAGTTTCTTGTAAAAGCATAACCCTAAATACCGGGCTTGTCAAACCAAATGCAAGATGTTACCATTCGAAAATCGGCCGATAACCTAATGCCAATAGAGGATTTCATAAAATACATATCGAGCAAAAGCGACTTCCGCGAGGTGGTCTTCCGCAAGGTCATGCCGAAAAAGGAAGCCTCTTTCGGCGAGATACGGCTCACCCCTGAAGTTAAGACAAGGCTCGCCTCGCTCGAAACAAAACGCCTCTACACTCATCAATGCCTCGCGATAGAGCTTGTAAGACGCGGCAAAAACGTTGTGGTAATGACTCCGACGGCGAGCGGAAAAAGCCTCATCTACAATATCCCGGTCATGGAGTCCATGCTTCTCGAACCAACAAGCCGCGCCCTATACATATTCCCCCTTAAAGGCCTCGCGCAAAACCAATTGAAAGTCCTCAATGAACTTAACCCCGAAGCCGCGGATAAAAACGCCTTCGCCATATACGACGGAGACACCCCGCAGAGCAAAAGAAAAAAACTCCGCGACGCGCCTCCCTCGGTGATACTCACCAACCCGGACATGCTGCATCTGGGGTTTTGCGCGTTTCACGAAAAATGGGGCGAATTTTTCAGGTCTTTGAGATACGTCATAATAGACGAAGTCCACTCCTACAGGGGGGTCCTGGGCTCACACTTCGCGCAGGTGCTTCGCCGCTTCCGTAGGATACTCTCCCTCTACAATGCAAATCCTGTTTTCATAGCATCGAGCGCGACAATAGCCAACCCCACTGAACTCTGCGAGACCTTGACAGGTCTCGAATTCGAACTCATCTCTGAAAGCGGCGCAGGCCGGGGCAAAAAAAACTTCCTCTTCATAGACCCGCCAAGCGGCGTAAGCCCATACACGGTTTCAACGAAAATCTTTATAGAATCAGTAAGGCGGGGACTGAAAACAATCGCCTTCACCAAGGCGAGAAAGATAACCGAACTCATGCACCGCCGCGTCATCGAGAGCGCGCCGGACATAAAAGATTCCGTAAGTTCATATCGCGCGGGATTTCTGCCCGAAGAGCGGAGGGCAATAGAAGAACGCCTCTTTAGCGGCGTATTGTCAGGCGTCATATCAACGAGCGCGCTGGAACTCGGAATAGACATAGGCGGGCTTGACGTGTGCATTTTAGCGGGATACCCGGGCACGATAAGCTCGACGTGGCAACGAAGCGGCAGGGTCGGGAGAAAAGGCAAGGACTCTCTCATAGTCATGGTCTCGATAGAGGACGCGCTCGACAAACACTTCATGCGCCATCCGGACGATTTTTTCGAACGTAGATCGGAGGCCGCCACGATTGACGTTGAAAACGAACCGATATTGAAGTCCCACCTCCCCTGCGCCGCGTCGGAAATTCCTATCGCGCCAAACGACAAAATCTACGACATGAAAATCGCCGCTCCATTGCTTAATGAACTTGCGAGCAAAGGCATACTCTGGAAATCCAAACTTGACGGCTGGCACACAAAGAAACGGTTCCCTCACAGAAACGTCTCAATAAGAGGCGCCGGAGACACTTACTCCATACGCCTCGAAAACGGAAAACTCCTCGGCGAATCGTCCGGCGGAAAGGCGTTCAGAGAACTTCACCCCGGAGCAATTTACCTCCACAGGGCGAATCAATACATCGTGGTAAGCCTTCACCCGAAAACGAGAGAGGCAATCTGCCACGCAATTGACGCGGACTTCTACACGACCCCTCTTACAAAAGAAGACACTGAGATATTAGGCGTTGAAAAAGAAAAGGTCTTTCACGGAACTCCTATCAGATACGGAGACCTCATGATTACGGAAAAGGTTATTGGCTACGTAAAAAAAGATATTGTTACGCGCGAGGCCATGAGCGAGCACTTATTCGAACTGCCCTCGCATAAGTTCAAAACAAAAGGCATCTGGTTTCCGATATCCGAGGATACGCTTGACGAAGTGCGGAGACTCGGCTTCGACGTTCCGGGCGGACTTCACGCGTTCGAACACGCCGCCATAGCGGCTCTGCCTCTCTTTGCCCTTTGCGACAGAATGGACCTGGGAGGCGTGAGCTACACCTTCAGCCCTCTTCTCCAAAGCCCGGGCATATTCATCTATGACGGTTACGAAGGAGGAGTCGGCCTTACGAAAAGAGGTTACGACGTTATAAAAGATTGGTTCGAGGCCACGCTGAGTCTCATGGAAGACTGTGCCTGCGAAGTATCGTGCCCAAGTTGCACCCAAGACCCGCAATGCGGCAACAATAACGACCCTCTGGATAAAAGAGCGGCAATGGTGATGATAAAGAGGTGGCTGGGGAAGAAATAAAGACGTGTTGACTGCCACTTCCTACTCAAAAACTGTATGGGACGATATAAACTTTCCTTATTTGTCTTCTTGATCCCATGACCATATTTCAAGTGCCTGTACTGAAAGGTCTTTTGATCGAATTTTAATTGCCTCAATATTCCATTTACAATTCCTTTGTTTCAGATCTCGTGTCAACGCACTTACATCCGTATATCCATTTTTCTTTTTTTCAAAAGGGTCTCGTCCTGCGTGGCTATTAGCGGGTCTGCTTATTAAACAAAGATTGCCTATAGTATTTTTTATTCTTTCAAGATTAATGTCTAATGCTTCATTGCCCAAATATATTTTCCATTCATCATTTATTATTTGAGGCAAAACGTGCTCAACTGTATTAATTGAAGAATAATCTGGCAATTGTCCGAAGGCTTGCATTTTTCTATCGATTTCTTGTAAAATGAGTCTTGTAAATTCCAATTCTCTTTGGTTATACAATGGTTTGTTAATGAAAGCATCCTCAAACTCTTGATTTGAAACCCAAAGGTCTTCCTTAATAACTTGGTCTTTGAACACTTTTGCTTTATCAGGTTCGTTAATGATTTTATCCAATAATGTTGGGAAAAAGACATCGTATTTAGTTGTTTTTAATTCGCAAACCTTTCTTCTAACAAGCAACACTAACAATAATTGCAGAGCAATAATTGTGTCGCTTACAGGAATGTTACCACCTTTTAGTTCTCTTAATAGAGCAAGAACAAAAGGAATGCAAGAATACATGCCTGTTTCGTTAATCCTAATGAGCAGATTATTAATTTCTTTATTAGGGTGGGAACAATTAGGGTCTTGTGGCTTAGTAATTTGATTGAAAATGTCTGTACTGTCAGCAATTTCATTGATTGTATCAAACGCTTTCTGCTTTAAAATGCTCTTATTGCTGTTTTTAAAATAAGCATAGAGTTTTCTCCCTTTACCAATCATTTTCGGTTTGTTAATAGAAAAAAGATTTCTCAAGTAAAATTCAAAATCATCTTCACCGCCAACTTTTTTAATGCTTTTAAGCCATTTCTCGTTATGTATACTTTCGTGTTGCCTCGTTACCTCGTCAATTAAAGGTTTGAATAAATAACTGCAAAGTAATTCTATTGCGGACAAAGGCATTCCTTTATCATTCAGTCCTTCAAAGATTGCTTGAGGATTGTCCTTCTTCTCGTCAAGTGGTATCCAAACGATTTTAAGACTTTTCAATATTGCTTGAGAAAAAATAAATAACGAAAATTCATCGTATTTTTTTAGTTTCTTGTAAGCATAATTCCAAAACATCTCGATTTGGTTTTGTCCAGGAATATATAATTGTTGGTCAATTTGAAGCGAAGGACTTTCGGGATTCTCTCCGAATATTTTTAAATAAGTAGGAAGACGGTCGCCCTTATTGCTGTATACTTTTATTTTCCTATAATCATTTCCTTTGGGGTCAATGTTGTTTTTAATATATCCAGCAAGTTGGTTGCTGTGTTCATTAGCCTTTTCAGACAAGTTATCCATTCCTTTAAGTATTTCGGCAATCAGAGCTATAAATAAATAGATGGTCGTAATTCTTTGTTGTCCATCAATTACTATAAAGGATTTCAAGGCAGTATCTGAATTAGCCTTTTCAAGAACTACTATTGCTCCAAAGTAATGTTCGTGTTCCAGTAAGTGTTTTTCTAATATTCCATCCACAATTTTTTCAGGCTCTTTTTTAGATAGTTCACTGATTTGATCCACTACGTCACCTATTATTTGTTCCCAGATGTCGTCAAATAATTGTTTCCACTGCTGCCTCTCCCAAGAATATGCTCTTTGAAAGAATGGAATTTCAAAACTTATCGGATTTGAAAATAACTCTTCAAAAGTCTTATTTTCAATTTTGTTGTCTATTGGCATTGTCTATAAATCCCCTTGTTGTTTTAAAGTTTGGCGCAATTTGATTATATTCAAACAAATTACTCTATACTCCAAATTAGGAGTATAGATAAAAAGTATAATTAGGGCTCTACATCCCCTATTTCACCTAACCCCTTTCTGCAAAATCAAACAAGGAATTATAAAAACGTTCTTTTATTCATAAACATCTTTTCTATGACGCACAGTTATAATATCTACAGCCTTTTCATCGTCATAGACCGCGTAAACCACGCGATAATCACCGATTCTAATCCGCCAAAGATGTTTATTCCCCGCCAATTTCCTGCAACCGGCAGGACGGGGTTCTTTCGATAACGCTTCTATCTTTGGGAATATACGATTAACCAACTTTTCGTCAATCTTCTCGAGTTCTTTACGGGCAGAGCGAGCGAAAGTTATCGTATAATCAGGCATGCAATTTCCCTTGTTTCCGTAAAGTTGCCTTTACTGATTCAAGAGATTCCCTTGTTTCGTTAACCCGTTTTTTTGCGATTAAATTATCATAAAGATCTTCCCACAGGCCGCCGAGTTTTTTTAAGTCAATTTGCACCGCGACTTTTTGTCCCCGTTCATCCGTAACAAACTTGATTCCTGTCGTCATTTATAATCTCCTTTATCTACCCATAATGAGCAGATACCGTTCCTTTAAATCATCTCGTTCAATTTTAACGTATCTAAAACACATCCCCGCTGTCAAGACAAAAGCGTGTTGCTCCTTACTTCCCCCTAATCTCCCCTACCACCGCATCCCCCATCTCAACGCACCCAACCTTTTTCGTGCCTTCTGTATAGATGTCAGCCGTGCGATAGCCCTTTTCCAAAACCTTCTCAACAGCCCTTTCGATACACGATGCAACCTCATCCATATTAAAGGTGTATTTGAACATCATGGCCACGGAAAGAATCGTCGCAATGGGATTGGCGATGTTTTTACCGGCAATGTCCGGAGCGCTTCCGTGTATGGGCTCATACATGGCGTGCCCCGTATCTCCGATAGAAGCCGAAGGCAACATTCCGATTGAGCCGGTGAGCATTGCCGCCTCGTCAGACAATATATCGCCGAACATATTTTCTGTCACTATGACGTCGAACTGGCGCGGATTGCGCACAAGCTGCATGGCGCAATTATCAACGTACATGTGGCTCAAGGAAACGTCCTTGTAAGATTCCGAGACCTTTATAACTACCTTTCTCCATAATTCGGTAGTTTCAAGCACGTTCGCCTTGTCAACACTCGTAAGTTTTTTGCCTCTCTTCCTCGCGATCTCAAAAGCAACCTTTGCTATGCGCTCGATTTCAGGAGTCGTATAAACGAGGGTATTCACACCCCTCTCCGTTCCATCGGGAAGTTTTTCTACTCCCCTCGGCGTTCCGAAATAAAGGCCTCCGGTCAATTCCCTTATTACCATTATGTCAACGCCGTCTATGACTTCTCTTTTAAGAGTGGAAGAATCCGCGAGCGCCGAATAAATCTTGGCAGGCCTCAAGTTGGCAAAAAGTCCGAGTTCTTTCCGAAGCCGAAGAAGCGCCCTCTCCGGCCTTATGGAATAATCCAACCCTTCCCACTTCGGCCCGCCGACCGCTCCGAGAAGCACGCAACGGCTCTTTAGAGCCTCTGTCAAGACTTCTTCGGTAAGAGGAACGCCGTAGCAATCTATCGAGGCTCCGCCTACGGGGGCCTCTTTAAAATCGAACGATATGGAATATTTTTTGGAGACTGTATCGAGAACCTTTATTGCCTCTTTCATTATCTCCGGGCCTATGCCGTCGCCGGCGAGGATAAGAACCTTTTCCTTACTCATTCGGAATATCCCCCGCCACCTTTTGTAATGTCGCCAGAAAAGCGGTTATCCCGCTCGACGGAATAACTACAGTGCTCTTCCTATCGTTCGATATCTCGGCTATCTGAAGGAATTTTCCGCCGTCGTTTTCCTTGAAGTCAACGTGTATGGTCTTGCTTTCTATGTGAAGCCTTTCGGTCGCGATAACCTTGCTCTTGAAGCCTTCTTTTTTAAACATCGCTTATACCAGCCCCCTTTTCTTAATCCACTTCATGAGCCCGCCCGCCTCGATAAGTTCCCTCATGAAAGGCGGCAGGGGCTTCGCGCTGTAGCGCTTCTTCTTCGTAACGTTCCATATCGCGCCTTTAATC